>JALOMB010000155.1 GCA_025455685.1 Chitinophagales bacterium
TACCACCACGCCCTAAAAAAATTCAACGGTATTTTTTATATCGATTCTCAAGATATCGCCATCAAAAGACTCGACGGACAAATAGACCAATCCGATATGCATATAGAAGGCAAGGTCAAGCATTATGACTTTTGGCTAAGAGAACAAAAAAGAGGCGATACCAAAATCTATCTCGACCTCAGTTCCAAAGCACTTCATCTAGCTGATATTTTTTCTTACAAAGGAAAAAATTATATCCCCAAAGAGTATCAAAGCGAAGATATCCAAAACCTAAGATTCAAAGCCAGCGCAGCGCTTCATTATCGCGACACCTTACATTCATTGGATTTTGTTTTGGACCAACTAGAAGGAAAAATGAAATATCACCCACAAGCTTTTAAGGGCTTCCAAGGTCAAATTCACTTAGAAAACAACGCCCTGATATTCCATAGTCTAAAAGGAAATTTAGGGGAAAACGACCTCAATGTAAGTGGGAAATACTATCTAAGCGGCCAAGGCACTCATAAGCTCCAATTAACCGCCAATCGGCTAGATATCAATGAACTCACAGGCTTCAAGCCCAAAGAAGATTCGAGCAGCACCCAACCTATAGATCACGACTCAGGCTTCAATTTATTCAAAGAACCATTTCCCAATGCCCAACTCGCCCTTAATGTCAAATCCTTGATTTATGGTAAATATCTTTTGACTAATCTCTCCGGAAATATGCGTATTCAGCAAAATCATATGGTGTATTTAGATAAATTGAAATTTAATACAGCCGAGGGTATTATTCAGATGTCGGGATATTTCAACGGCTCCAATCCCAATAAAATCTATTTGTCGCCCGATATCAAGATGCAAGGAGTCAATTTGGAAAAATTAATGCTCAAATTCGATAATTTTGGTCAGGATAATTTGGTGTCGGATAATATCAAAGGAATAATGACCGGAAGAGTATCGGGCAAGGTGCTGTTGCATACCGACCTCACCCCCAATCTCAAAGAAACCGACCTGACTATAGATGCACAGCTCCTAGATGTTCGGCTGCGCAATTATGCCCCAATGCAGGCTATGGCGCAGTATTTTGGAGATAAAAATTTAGCGAATATCCGGTTTGATACGATAGAAAATAGAATGCGCTTTCAAAATGGCACAATGTCTTTTCCCAATATGACGCTAAACTCCTCCTTAGGCTATATTCAGCTCTCGGGCAGTCAGGGGCTGGATTTAACTATGGACTATTTCATTAGAGTGCCACTCAAGTTAGTCAAATCCGCTGTCTTTTCGAAGCTCTTTGGCCGAAAACCAAAAGATATCAACCCAGAGCAAGAAGATGAAATCATAGTCAAAGACCCCAATCGAAAAACTAGATTTATCAATATTCGGCTCACGGGTACGCCAGAAGATTATAAAATCAGTTTGCGCAAAAATCCCGAGTTGAAAAAAGGCGTGGAGTTTCAAAAAGACGAAAACTTTCTATTTCCACCTATAGAAAATGAAGTAGTGGAGTAGGGATTTATCTCAATTTAACCCGTAAACTATTATCCCCTATAGCCAATATTAGCAATATGCGACTTTTGCAACGGTCTAAATATGTATTTTGCTAAAGCGCTATACAATCACCATCGTTTGGTACAAAAACTTTATCCGATAGGCCTAAATTTTCTATATCTTTTCTCAAATCTTCCCTAGTAGTAGGACAATGATTTACGGCTTCTAAATGATTGGCAATGACTTTGCCAGGCGCAGTTTTTATAAACTTAATCACGTCCTCTTTTCGCATCAGCAAAGGCTGAAATACATCCAATTGGGCCGAACCGCTGGCCACTACCGATATTTCAGGTTTCAATTCCGTCAATACTTTGTCCACTTCTTCGGTATAAATGGTGTCGGAGCTTAAATAAATAGATTTTTCGTTGGGCAATTGAATATAATATCCCATCACATTTCCCATAGGTTTCGCAATAAATCCGTAACCGTGCAAGGCTGGGATTCCTTGGATTTCACCACCCAAAAAATCAGTCGATTTCCAATAATCTACCGTTTGGCCTATATTCAATCCTCGTTTTTGGAGCGCCGCTTCGTCTAGAACACTACAAATAACTGGGATTTGATTTTCTCGAAGAAATTTTTCACCTTCTTTATCCAAATGATCGGGATGAAGATGGGTAATAATGCAATGCGTAGTTTTGGCTACCAATTCCATAGCATTTTTTGGCAAATCTACAATTGGGTTTTTCTTAGGTTTGAATCGAAATAGCGTAAAAGGAGGGCCAGCAGTCCCTTTTTGCCCTAGCATTGGGTCCACCAATATGACTTTATCGTCAGATTCTATTACCATTGTGGCATTTCTCAAATGATGTATGTTCATTTTTTTATATCTATTTTTATGAAGCCACAAAAATAGTTGGAAAAAAATGTGGTTTTATTGATTTGAATCAAGAAATGTACCATTCTTAAACACTTTACATCATTAAAGTTTAAAAATTGTCAACCCCGACCATCCAAACAAAGATGAATCAATAAGCTTAAATCCTATTTTAACCTAGCTAATTTGATTTAGCTTCATAAGATTAGAAAATAAAGTCAGAAAAACGAAATCATTTGTTGTAAAATCAATATATTTGCATTGAATACAATTTTATGTGTCTTATGACAATAAATAGAAATAAAAATATCTTATTT
>JALOMB010000064.1 GCA_025455685.1 Chitinophagales bacterium
GGGTGTTTTGAAAACACCCTAATGATGAATTTTAAAATTCACACCGTATCAATAAACGTTTTTTCTGTTTTATTGAAAATCAATAATCCTAGACCAAAGACCACAAAGGAAATAACCAAAGAATACAGCAACATATCCAATCTAATTTCTCCGCCTAAAACGCTATTTCTAAAGAGTTCGATGACGGGCGAAATGGGATTGAAGGCTATATAGGGATAAAATCTAGACTGTTCAATAGTTTTAAGGGAATAAATCACAGGCGTAGCATACATGAGGAGTTGAACGCCGAAGGTTATGAGAAAAATGAGATCTTTGTATTTAGCGGTCATCGAAGTTACGATCATTCCGAGTCCCATACCGAGGTTAAAGAGAATTAAAATATAAATAGGCAGTAATAAAAAAGGCCAAGATAGCTCAAAAGCAATCTGACCCGATATCCAAAAATATAAATAAATCAGAATAAAAAGCAAAAGTTGAATAAAGAGTTTGAGGAGGTTAGCAATGGCTTTGCTCGCTGGGGCGAGAATTCTGGGAAAATATACTTTGCCGAAGAGCTGAGCGTTTTCGCGGAATGTAGCGGCGGTATTATTGAGGACATCAGAGAAATAATTCCAAAGGATAATTCCAGAGAGATAAAACAAGATTTGTGGTTTGCCATCAGTAGAAATTTTAGCGATATTGCCGAAAACGACCATATAAACCAAAGTAGTGAGCAGAGGCTGAATGAAAAACCAAAGCGGGCCGAGAATAGTTTGTTTATAGAATTGCACGATTTCTCGCTTCACAAACATCATCAGCAAGTCCCTATATCGCCATATTTCTCTCAAATCCAAACTAAATAGGGAGGATTTGGGGGCTATGATGATATCCCAGTAGTCTGAAACTTGATTCTCTGTGGTTTGGGGCATTTTTTCCAATCTTGAATATAAAATTCTTATGTTTACTTGATGATCAATTGTCTAAATCTCAAAAAACAACGCTTTAATTTTATCATTTCTGAGTCCTATGCTGAGCCAGACCAAAAAGCCAAAAACAACGGGAAAAAAAGAGATAAACACAGGATCTTTGTGAATCAAGTGAGTTGCTACGGCACCTCCAAGCCAAGCTGTGATAAGGATAGCACCTAAGATAGTAGTTTTAGGAATTGCATATAAGATAGCACTAATAATCAAAATTAAACCAAGATAAAAAACACTTTCACGAGGATAGCCCAAATTCATAGCTCCTTTTACTGCTTCTTCGTTGTTGGTAAGATTCATGACGGCGCCCATGAGAAGTATGGCTACGATGATAGCTTGAAGTCCATAAGATAGCCATAAGATTAGTTTTGTATTATTCATAAAATTATTTTTTGAATTTAATGACAAGTTTCTTGATATTGCCTTCGCCTAGCATCGCCATATGACACATATCGGTGTCTATGAGGGCGAAGCTTTTGATAGGAATTACTGATAGACAGCTATCTTCTTCCCGATAGAGCATATAATCATTGTCTAGGTCATAGGCTTTATGTTCGTTTTGACACAATGCTAGAGGCTTAGTCGCGATGATATCTTGCGCGTCCAAAGGAATGTGTATGTCTATCCATTCTCGATGAACTTCTAAAATTCCTTCGAAATTTGGATTTTTGACTCCATTGATGAAAACAGTGTATATATCGTCAGAATAAGGATTTTTGCCTTCTATCAGCGAGAGAATATCTTGGGTTTGTAGCATTTTATCCACTTCTAGAAGTCTAGGGTAAGTGGCGGCATATAGCTTGAGATGGTCTAAATGATTGATTATCATGCTTTAGGATTTATGCTTAATGTAATTCGATAGTTTAAAGATTTGATAAGAATATAAACTTTGTTTTTAGTGACGTTTTCGACGATACCTTTTTCATGAAGTTTGATAAGGTCTGTGACGTCTATTTCATCGCCTTTGTTTAGGTTATGGAACTCTATCTCAGACAAAATCCTGTCTTGGAGATAAACTCTGATATTGTCAATTTCGGATTGATGAATTTCAGCTATTTTGCCGCCTTTTTCAGACTTTACGAATCTCAAAACCCCATCAACATTGAGGATTTCATAATAGTTTTGCGGGGTCATTTTTACGAAGACATAGGATTTGAGAATAGGCTCTTCTACGGTTTTTAGTCTATCAGAGTATCTTTTTTTGACTTTAGCTAATGGAAGATAATGTTCAATTTTTTTGATATTTAGAATTCGGGCTACTTTCTTTTCCTGTCTTGGTTTGAGGTATATGGCGTGCCAAATGTTTTCTGCATCGGATAGCATGGTTGGGAGTTTTACTTTCATAGTCACTAAGTTTTGTCTAGTCTATAGCTATCGAAAATGCTACGCCACGTCAGTCCCATAGGATTGATAAATTTATTTAAAGCACAAATATATAAATTATAAATCAATAAGATTTTGTTTTTTATGAATTTATAGGGTTTAAGGTTAAAATGAATAGGAATTTAATTTTAAAAACTAGGATTCTTTAGAAATTTTGGTATTCCAGAAGAAGATAAACACTACTCCGATAAGGATATAGATATAATAGCTCATGAGTCTCCAAAGCAAAGCCACAGCTCCCGATAATCCTTCAGGGAGATAAGGGCAAAAGTAGGCTACGAAAATTGACTCCGCTAAGCCACTACTCCCAGGAGTAGAAGGAATATAGAAGGTAAGCCATAGGGCGTACTGTTTGGCATAGATCAACATAAAATCATATAGAGAAGCAGGCATAAACCCCCAAATCAAACAAATCGCTATCCCATATCGCCCTGTCCAAGCTAAAAAGCTATAAGCTAAGGCTTGAATCCAAAAAGAAAATGATTGACGTTTTAAATCAGAATTGACCAGATGTATCTCACGAGTAAAGCTTAAAATGGCATCAGAAAATTTAGACAAAATTGGTATTCTAATAATTTTCAAAGCAAATGCATCGATGGTTTTAGCAGGCAAAAACAAACCTGAAAGCATCAAAAAAACAAATATTGCAAGTGCCAACAAAACAATAAATATAGAATAAGCGACTAAATAGATGTTTTGGAGCCAAGGAAACTGAATCTGTAGCATTTTCCAATCTGTGCAACTAGCCTCTATCGCGAAAATTTGATTGTCAAAGATAAAATACAATATAGGAAAGATAATCAAAACGATAATTTCATCGATAATAATAGATAAAAGCACTACAGAAGAGGCTTTGGCAAGAGAAATACGATTTAAATGAAGCAAAAAGAGGGCTACAGCTTTGCCGCCTAGCATTCCTGGTGTGATAGCCGAGCCAAATTCCCATAATAAAATTATCTTGAAGGCTTGAGTCCAAGAGATTTTTTTCTTGGTTAAGTGTCTGATTCTGAGCATATAGCCCAAGTCTCTAAGTCCTATCATGATAGCCGCACCCAAAATTCCTACTAAAATTCGGGCGTTCCAAGGAATTTCGGAGATTTTATTCCAATCTATAGAATGTTTGGTCGTAAAGTACCCGAGTAGAATAATGATAATCAGATAAAAACCAATTCTTTGTTTACTCATTTTCAGTAGATTGAATTTTCCGTGCGATATAGAATCCATTATAGTCGTCCGTCATTTTAATAGAAATGATTTTTTCTTGAATGAGTTCGAGCATAGCTAAAAATCGGTAGATACATTGGATTTTAGATATTGCAGACTGAAAAACAGCATCAAAAGAGAGCTGATTTGAGGATTCATTGAGGATTGTGAGGATTTCTTCTTTTTCTAAAGCGATATCAAATTTGATAGTTGCAATTTCGTGGGATACTATGTTTTCGGCTTCAAATTTTCGCTTAATCAAGGATTGATAGGCTATGACTAGTTTAGAGATTGTGAGGTGTTCGAGTTCGAGTTCGGAGTTAAACTCATTTGAAATTTCACGAAGTGCTTCATCCGAAAGGGTGATAGGAACTTGCATGAGTGCTTTAGATTCTTGTTCTTCGAGTTTTGCGCTCATTTCTTTGAATTTTTTATACTCTAGGAGTTGTTTTACTAGGGCATCTCTAGGATCTTCTTCGAAGTTATCCTCCTCGAGGGCTTCATTTTTGGGTGTATGAGGCAAAAGCATCTTGCTTTTGATATTGATTAGGGTTGCGGCCATATTAATGAACTCTGCGGCTACGTCTAGATTGAGTTGTCTGAGATTATGAATATAATTTAAGAAATCGGTGGTAATTTGATGAATAGGAATATCATAAATATCGAGCTCATCCCTATGAATGAAGAAGAGTAACAAATCAAATGGCCCTTGAAATTGAGGCAATTCGATAGAAAACATAGTAGATTGAGTCATCTTTATTTTTTGTTAAAGGTATTCATGGCCATAGGCAGACTGGTCAAAACCGTGGCTTCAATAGCTTCGATCGCTTTAGTTATTCCTATTTGTACGGGTTCAATTTCATCGTTGCTCCATTTTCCTAAGACGAAGTCCACCTGAAATCCTTTGATAAACTGATTTCCGATACCAAACCTCAATCTTGGGTATGTATTGGTGTTTAAAACTTCTTCGATATGTTTTAGACCATTATGTCCGCCATGAGAGCCACTAGGTTTGAGTCTAATCTGGGAAAGCGGCAGGGCTAGGTCATCTACCAAAACTAAAGAATCTTCGACGGACAACTTGAGTTTATCGAGCCAGTATCGATAGGCTTTTCCACTGAGATTCATATAAGTAGTTGGCTTAATTGCATGGATTATTTTGTTTTTTATTCTAAACTTAGTATAAAAAGCGTATCGTTCACTAGCCCAAGGGCTTTGATATAGATTTGCCAATTTATCTAATATATCAAACCCAATATTATGGCGTGTTTGTGCGTATTCTGCGCCTATATTGCCTAATCCAATGAGTAGAAATTGATTCATTAATTTTTAGATTTGAGCATTATCGTCTGTTGGGTAGTGGGCTCAATGGCGACAAGGGCTGATTTGGCTTCTTCGAGCTGTGATTTGGGACTTGATGAATATATATCTATGATTTCCACGGCTTTCGCCAAGGCAAATTGACTAATGATATAGGAACGATAAAGGCCTTGGATTTCTTTTAACTTTTGTAGAATAGCTAGAATTTTCTTCTTGCCTTCAGCTGGTTCGTCGGCGAGCATGTCGAGTCCTTCGAGGTGATATTGATAGAAGATCTCTCTAAAAGTACTGAATTTAGTTGATTGTAAATCCAAAGACATACCTATTTTGGATCTATCACCATTGAGTTTCATCGCTTCGGCTGCTGAAAAGCCTAAAACAGGCTTGCCTCCTTCATTGGCATTGTTTGGTACGAGATTACATATAGTTACTGCTTGGTCAAATTGACTCTGTCCGCCTCCTTTCCCAAAGGATTCGAGATAGAGGCCGATGATGAGATGACTGTAGAAAGCTAGATTGGCACTGAGATTATTTACATATAAATTTTCATTATAGTCCAAAGGGTCATTTATCATATATTTCACAGAGATTCCTTGGTCTAAATGTCTAAAAAACGGGCTTGAATATGTTGCATTATATACAGGACGCTCAGCGACTACAGACAAATCAAAAACATAAACGTCTTGCTGTGAAGCGTCTTTTAGGTTAAAGATAAAACTGCATTTTATTTTATGATTATTAGGAAATTCTTCATTAGTCCATTTTCGATTATTTAGAAAAGTTGCAATCGTTTGCTGAAGGGTTGTGAAAATCTGGGGGTTAATCGAGGTGGTATTGGTGGTGAGGTTGATTTGGACATCGGCTTGTAGTTCCTGAGCTGAGAGGCTTAGATGGGACAATGCTAGCATATAGAACAAAATTAATTCTTTCATGGGCTTAATTTTGGATTAATCGATACAAATATAGTTTATTTTGGAGATTCAAAAGATTTTTTCTACTTTTTTTAAGCTAAAAGTATAAACGAATTAAAATGAATTTTGTTTTAATTCTTAGCCATCAATTCAAATTTACTTTATCCTCGATCAAATAATCATTTTTTAAGGTCGATCGAGAGATTAACTCTGCCAAAAATCCCGCTAAAAAGAGTTGAGAGCCGATAATCATCAAAGTCAATGCGATATAAAAGAAAGGTGACTTGACCACCAAAATTGCAGGAACATGATAATAGAGACAATAAATTTTATTGATGCCGATACCCAAGGCCAGAAAGAAGCCAATCATGGTCATCAAGGCACCTATACTGCCGAAGAAATGCATTGGGCGCTTCATAAATCTAGAGACAAAGCTAATAGTCATCAAATCTAAAAAGCCGAATACGAAGCGTTCGAGCCCAAATTTAGTTACACCATATTTTCTAGGTTGATGCGCCACAACTTTTTCAGTTATCTTAGAAAATCCTTGCCATTTTGCGATTACCGGAATATATCGATGCATTTCGCCATAAACATCTATAGATTTTACAACTTTTAATTTATAGGCTTTCAGGCCGCAGTTGAAGTCATGGAGATAAATGCCACTCATTTTTCTGGTAGCCCAGTTAAAGAGCTTTGTAGGTATTGTTTTACTCAAAGGGTCATGACGCTTCCTTTTCCAGCCACTGACCAAATCAAACCCTTGGTTTATAATCATATCATAGAGTTCAGGTATCTCATCAGGACTATCCTGAAGGTCAGCATCCATCGTGATTACTACATTGCCCTTAGCAATACCAAAACCTGTATTTAGGGCTGCTGATTTACCGTAATTTCTTAGGAATTTTACACCTAGAACCCATGGATGTTGCTGAGCTAATGACTCAATTACTTCCCATGATTTGTCGCGGCTTCCATCATCCACGAGCAAAACTTCGAACTCATAACGACCTTGACATACTCGAGCTATCCATTCGACTAATTCTCTAAGACTCTCTTCTTCATTGTATAATGGGACTACGATACTTAAATCCATAAATAATTATTTTTCTGTTTCATTGGTTTTCTTCACGAAAATCAAACCGATTAGTAAGCTATAAATTAAGCTAAAAAAAGCATAGGCTATTGCAATAAAATTAAATGAAATCAAAAGATTGCGCCAACTATCGTCAAAAAGTTCAATTTTGATAAACTTTATGGAAATAATCAAACTTATAAAATAAAATACTGATTGAATAAGACCAATCTGAACGCCGTTTCTAATAGATTCTTTCAAAGTTATCGCATAGTTGTTTTGACGCTTAACCCACAAAATACCTGTCAATACAGAAATAAAAAGCAAGAACAAAGCAAAGGCAAAGTTCATTTGATTGAGCTGACTGTATTGTGCGTTTAAAATGTTCTGAACTAGAACAATTATCCCGAAGAGCACACCAACTTTAATGGATATTTTCATGTTGAATTTAAGGTACAAATATAGTAATTTATCTTTTAATCTGATGAGATATAGATTTGTGATGACCAAAAATATTGCATTTGGCCTAAAATTTTTATGTTACCTTTGTATTTCTAAAAAAATCCGCATGACTACCCAAGAAACCCTAACCCATTTACTCCAAAAAAAAATCCTAATCATAGATGGTGCAATGGGCACTATGATACAAAAACACAACCTCACCGAAGCTGATTATCGTGGCACCAGATTTGCCGATTATCCTTCTGACCTAAAAGGAAACAATGATTTACTCAGTATCACTCAGCCTGAAATCATTAGAAATATACATCTAGCTTATTTAGAAGCAGGTGCCGATATTATAGAAACCAATACGTTTAATGCAAATTTCATTTCCCAAGCAGATTATGACTTGCAAGATATCGTCTATGAACTAAATGTAGCCTCTGCCAAGCTAGCCAAAGAAGCGATAGCTCTATTTCAGAGCCCTGAACCTAAATTCGTCGCCGGTAGTATCGGCCCAACCAACAGAAGTGCGTCTATATCGCCTGATGTCTCGAATCCTTCATTTCGCAATGTGACCTTTGATGATTTAGTAGCTTGCTACAAGCAGCAAGTCTTAGGTCTTATCGAAGGTGGTGCAGATATTTTATTGATAGAAACCGTATTTGATACTTTGAATGCCAAAGCTTGTGCTTATAGTATTAATGAAATATTCGAAGAACAAAATCGGACTATGCCGATAATGATATCTGGTACGATTACCGATCGCTCCGGGCGAAATTTAAGTGGACAGACCATAGAAGCCTTTTATATTTCATTGAGTCATGTACCTATGATAAGTATGGGTTTAAACTGTGCTTTCGGTGCCAAGGATATGAAGCCTTATCTCGCCCAAGTTGCTAAACAAGCAGATACTTTTATCAGCTGCTATCCCAATGCTGGACTACCTAATCAGTTAGGACAGTATGACCAAACGCCTGAGATGATGGCTGATGAGATTAAACCTTTTCTCGAAGAAAACTTGGTCAATATTTTAGGTGGATGCTGTGGCTCTACACCAGCACATATTGCAGCGATAGCGAATTTAGCAGCGAAATATGAACCTCGAAAATTTGAAAAAAGCCTACAAGGCTAGCCCTAAGTTTTCTAATGATTTAATAAAAAATATCTTATTTTTGTATCCATTAGTTTATTAACGTCTATAAAATTAAAACCCAATGGAATTCGATGTAATAATAATCGGCGCAGGTCCTGGAGGATATGTCAGCGCTATTAGAAATGCGCAACTCGGTCATAAAACGGCCTTAATCGAAAAATATCCTACCCTAGGTGGCACTTGCCTTAATGTAGGCTGTATTCCTTCCAAAGCACTCCTAGATAGCTCTGAGCATTTTCACAAAGCCGTCAAAGAGTTTGATTTACACGGAATCAAAATCCAAGGCGGTATCGAAGTAGATTTGCCAAAAATGATAGCGAGGAAGGCTGAAGTAGTCGATTCTAATGTCAAAGGGATTGATTTCCTCATGAAAAAAAACAATATAACAGTTTTTCAAGGGGTAGCGAGCTTCATTGACGCCAATAGTGTTCGTATAGATAAAGCCGATAATAGCACTGAGACACTCAAGGCTAAAAATTTCATTATCGCAACTGGTAGTAAACCTGCGAGTTTGCCATTTATCCAAATTGATAAGGAACGCATCATTACTTCGACACAAGCACTAAATTTGCAAGAAGTGCCTAAAAACCTTATTGTCATCGGTGGT
The DNA here is from genome assembly GCA_025455685.1 of Chitinophagales bacterium. Lineage (GTDB taxonomy): Bacteria > Bacteroidota > Bacteroidia > Chitinophagales > JADJOU01 > JALOMB01. The sequence continues at coordinate 9,056 of JALOMB010000064.1, forward strand.
GGTATCATCGGTCTAGAAATGGGATCTGTTTATAGCAGACTTGGTTCAAAAGTGCAAGTTATCGAATATATGGATAAAATCGCTGCATCTATGGATGATGATATCTCCAAAGAAATGACACGAAGTTTGAAAAAACAAGGCATGGAGTTCTTCACTTCTTACCAAGTCACTTCGGTCGAGCGAAAAGGCAATGAAGTCCATGTCACAGCTAAATCCAAAGATGGCAATTCTCAAGAGTTTGTAGGGGATTATTGTTTAGTCGCTGTAGGCAGAAGGCCTTATACCGATGGGTTAAATCTGGATAAAGCTGGTATTTTGCTTGATGAAAAAGGTCGAGTTATCGTAAATGAGCAATTACAAACGGCTCAACCGCACATTTATGCTATTGGCGATGTAGTGCCTGGCCCTATGCTCGCGCATAAAGCAGAAGAAGAAGGGGTCTATGTAGCTGAAATCATCGCAGGACAGAAACCTGTGATTCATCATCATTTGATACCGTCTGTAGCCTATACTTGGCCTGAAGGTTCAGCTGTTGGCTATACAGAGCGAGAACTCAAAGAAAAGAATATCAAATACAAAGTTGGTAAATTTCCGTTTAAGGCTAGTGGTAGAGCTAAGGCATCGAATGACACTGATGGATTTATCAAAGTCCTAGCTTCTGAAGACTCTGATGAGATTTTGGGCGTGCATATGTTTGGGGCGAGATGTGCTGATGTCATTATGCAAGCGGCGATAGCGATGACTTATAAGGCATCGGCTGAGGATATTGCGATGATATGCTTTGGTCATCCTACCTTTTCGGAGGCGTTCAAAGAAGCCTGCCTCGATGCTACGGACAAGCGAGCCATTCATATTTAGTTTTTACGTTTTCTATTTTTCGGATTCGTTTAGGATATAGATTTGTCTATTTTTGATAAACTTTTCGTAAATTTTCTTTCCATGGATTTTATTTCTCACTTTGTGTATGATTTTCAAAGAATTAGTTTTTCTCTTCTCCCGACCTCTCGGCAAATTTGAGGGATGTTCTCAAAAAACTTTCTAACATTGGTTATGAAA
>JALOMB010000156.1 GCA_025455685.1 Chitinophagales bacterium
TTCAAAGGCTAAAACTGCCTATGGATGGAAGTCTATCTTATGTAGTCAAACTAGTTTCGCTTCATCTCAGACCAATAGCGCTTACCAAAGAAGAGATCTCTGATGCTGCTGTAAGAAGATTAATTTACGATGCTGCTGATGATTTAGACGATTTACTTATCCTTTGCAAGGCAGATATCACCTCAAAAAACGAAGTCAAAGTAGCTCGCTACATTCAAAAACTAGAAGTCCTCAAAGAAAAAATTCTTGAAATTGAAGCCAAAGATAAAATTCGCAATATGAAGCTTGTCATTACAGGAGAGCTCATCATGAAAACCTTCAATCTTAAACCTTCAAAAGTAGTAGGAGAAATCAAAAATAGAGTTAAAGATGCCGTATTAGATGGCTTGATACCAAATGAAATGCCTCAGGCTTTTGATTTTATGCAGCAAATTGCAGCAGATTACTTAGAAAAGAATTATGAAGTATCCTAAACTGATTAATATTATTGGACCTACTGCAGTTGGTAAAACAAAATTTGCGATTCATCTCGCTCAGAAATTATCATGTGACATACTTTCCTTTGATTCACGACAGATTTATCGAGAATTCAATATTGGTGTAGCTAGACCAAGTGACAGTGAATTATCCAAAGTGCATCATTATGGTATTGCTTCCCATAGTATTTTGAATCCTTTGAATGCACATACCTTCGCACAATTCGCAAGAGAAGTAATTGCTACAATCAATACGCCTTATCTAATTTTAGTAGGTGGAAATGGTCTTTATCTCAAAGCATTATTAGAAGGATTCCACGATTTACCAGAAATTCCTAAAACCGTAAGACTAGAAGTAGAACATGAAACTCAGGGTGTATCATTGAACGATTTACAAAAGATTGCTTATTCAATCGATGCTACTTATGACACCTATTTAGATAGAGACAACCCACTAAAAATTAAACGACTCATCGAAGTTTTTCGTGTCAGCGGAAAACCAATGTCCTTTTTCTACAAGCATAAAAAAACTATCCAAAATTCCTTCGACAGTATATTTCTTCAGCTTTTCTTAGAGAGAGCTTTGTTGTATGACTCAATTAACGAAAGAGTGGATAAAATGATCGCGGCGAATCTAGAAGTTGAGGTGCAGGCTTTAAGGCCTTTTTGGGGTGAGGCGGTCTTGAATACCGTAGGATATAGAGAATTTGTAGATTTTTATCAAGGAAAATATGCTACGCGTGCTCTAGCGATAGATAAAATTAAGCAGCACACTAGGAATTATGCTAAAAGGCAAATTACCTACAATAAAAAATATTTCTCTCAATCAATTCCAATTGATGCCTCAAGAGATTTTGATGCACAATTGAATTTCATAAAACTATGAAACACATTTTTGTCCTTTCTGATACTCATGGTCATATTCCTTTAGAGCTCGAGGAATTTCTCCCCAACATAGATGAAATTTGGCATATCGGAGATTTCGGAAGCAAAGCGGTATTAGATTATTTGGCGGAGTTGTCTGTGATGCTGCGCTGCGTTTATGGCAATATAGACGGTCAAGAGATTAGAAAAGTGATGCAAGAATACAGTATATTTCATGTAGAAGGATTTCGAGTACTACTAGGTCATATTTTGGGTTATCCCTCTAAATACAACGCGAAAGCACGAGAATTAATCGAAAGCCATAAGCCAAATATCGTCTTGGCTGGTCATAGTCATATACTCAAAGTCGTTAGAGACCAGCAATTGAGTCATCTTCATATCAATCCTGGCGCTATAGGATACGAAGGCTTTCATCAGATTCGTACGATGCTCAGTTTTACTTTAGATAGTGGCAAAATTGACGAGTTCAAAGTGTACGAATATCCTAAAATTAGAAAAACATGAAAATAGGCATCACAGGTATGATTGGTAGTGGTAAATCCTATCTTTTAAACTATTTTGGCGAAAAGGGTTTTGCTACTTTTTCTGCTGATGAAGTAGCTAAGCAAATCATTCATCAAGATCAAGCTGTAAAAAACAAGCTTAAAAAAGTATTTTCTGAGTTAGCTTATGTTGATGATGCTTACAATGTAGATTTCGTAAGGAAAGTTGTGCTTAAAAACAAATATTTATTATCTCGATTAAACGCCATTGTCCATCCAGCATTTTATCAAGTGTTCGATGATTTTGTTTTGCATCATAAGCAGCCTATTTTTGTTGAATCTGCATTGATGGTGTCCACTGGTTTTTATCAAAAGCTAGATGCAATAATCTGGGTGCAAGCTGACCGGAAGACGATTATCGATAGGGTTTTGAAAAGAAATACCATGACTCAAGTAGAAATTGAAAAAGTAATTGCTATTCAAGAAAGACAAGTGAAACAGTTAAGTAAGGTACCACATTTTATTTTCTCAAATAATAATGAAATTGAATTTAAGGAAAATATGCTACGATTACATACATTTTTAGGCTTATGACTGATTTTAGAAAAATATATAATTTAGATTTACTCAATTTTGTCTCTGAATTTGTCACGGATGATAGAAAAATAGTGCTCCAAGAAAAACTTAGTTTAAGAATCAAAAATATTCGCTTTGTCTCGGAGAGATTGGCGTTCGCCGTTTGCACGACGCCGCCAGCGTGAAAGGGTGCAGCCGTGCAGGGGA
>JALOMB010000065.1 GCA_025455685.1 Chitinophagales bacterium
ATCTAGAAAATACATTCAGAATTTAAAAATCTATCCTGATATTTCTGCTAAATTACTTGAAAAATACAGCACCTGACTCTCCCGATAGCTATCGGGACAGGTGGTCGCTGGTTCTCCCGATGAATATCGGGACAAAGGGACCACAAAAAGGAACTTCTTTTAAGGAGTTCCTTTTTTTATAGTCTTTTATGATAGGAGTTTATATAATTTATAGCCATAAAATTGATACGTTTTATATTGGTATAACTCATGAAGATATTGAGGAAAGAATTCAGAAACACAATATTGCTTTTTATGGTAAAAAATTTACAGCGCAATCAAAGGATTGGGAATTATTTCACTTTATTGAATGCAATTCTGTAAGTCAAACCATTAAAATTGAAAAGCATATTAAAGCAATGAAATCTAGAAAATACATTCAGAATTTAAAAATCTATCCTGATATTTCTGCTAAATTACTTGAAAAATACAGCACCTGACTCTCCCGATAGCTATCGGGACAAATAGCTGCCTAAAAAGGTTACACAAGAATTTATGTTCTTATGATTTTGCTAGAAGAAACTTGTCTCGAAGTAAAATTGTGACATCCGCAATACAAACGCGATTCGGTACTGATATTACATACCGCACTAAATCAGCTATATCTGGGCTTTGAAGCGGTTCAAAGCCCAGATAAACTTGTTTGGCACGTTCAATATCACCTTTGAATCGAATCTCAGAAAAATTCGTTTCTACTTCACCTGGAGCGATATTGGTGACTTTGATATAATCTTCCGCCAGCTCGAGCCGAAGTCCTTCACTAATAGCTTCTACCGCATTTTTTGAGGCGCAATACACTACACCATTTTCATAAGTTTGTTTACCAGCAATAGAACTCATATAGATGAGATGGGGTGTTTGAGATTTTCGAAGCCAGGGTAAAACCGATCGAGTAACATAAAGTAGTCCTTTTACATTACTATCAATCATTAAATCCCAATTCAACATGTCATCATCTGCAATGGATGCAAGACCATGGGCATTTCCTGCGTTATTGACTAATACATCAATATGTGTTATTTGTTCTTTTTAATTATTGATTTGCGATAAAACTTCTTCTTGTTTACGAACATCAAAATTTAATATCATTGATTCATTTTTGAAAACCAATTGAGACTTTACCTCGAGCAAGGCATCCATTCGACGACCACAGAGAATCGTGAAAAAATGATTTTGATTTAAAGTTAGCGCTATAGCTTTACCAATTCCAGAGCTTGCTCCAGTAATAAGGGCTATTTTTTCATATAAATCTTTGAAATTTAGGTGACAAAAGTATAAAAAAACTTCTATCCATACCCAAAATAAAACAGGCTAATATTACTAAAATCTTAGTTTAAGTTTAAATTGATGCAAACCTAATCTAAAAAATCTCTAAGAGTTGTAAAATAAATATTACTTTTGTACTTCAACAATGGTTTTCTTTATTAAATTCTATATTCAAAACCTTAATTTAAAATGAAAAATTACATACTTTTTTTAGTAATGTTTATTGGGTGCTTAATATCTAGCTGCAATCCCAAAGTCATTCCAAATCAAAAACTACCAAATCAAGTATCTAACATACCCACAAAAGTTGATGAGCCAACCTCCAAAAGTTATATCGTTAAGATTTACCCGCAGTTTCGCTTTATTAATGACCCCATGATGCCAAACAAGCGCCCTTGTATAGAAGGCGAAGTAAACGGACAAAAAACCATGTATTGTCAGGGTATAAACGGATTTATTTATGAAGAAGGATTTGAATATGAAATTGAAATTTTAGAAGAAAATCTAGACCCAATTCCTGCTGACTATTTAGACAATAAAATTTATAAATTAAAGAAAATCATTTCTAAAACTGCCGTAAAACAATTAATTGGCTCAACATCAACAATCCCCAATCCCAAATTAGAGCGAATACATATTTCAACGCAATTTAATCAAGCAGAAACCAATGCTGCAGGTTATCATTATATTTTTGCATTAACCAATGATGGTGGGGGTTTTGGTAGCAGGGCAGCAACTTTTGAAAGAATAGAAGCTTGGCAAAACGATACTAGAGAACGGTTAAAATCAGCTAAACATATTAAAGGCGGCGAATACATTATTAAAACCTTGTCAGCTGAACTTCTAAATCAAATAGATTTCTCGAAAGAAAATCTAATTATAGTATATGCTAGTACCGGAGGACCTCCATTTGGTGGATTGCAAAATGAATTAAAAAACCAAACTTACGAGTTTTATGTAAATCATTCCCGTTCACCACTAATGGGTTTGAAGACTTATTTTGAGTGTTATAAAACACCAAAACCCTATCGAGCAGTATTGAAATAAATTAAACTAAATATTTTCTTAACTAATAAAATTCAATTTTCACTAATCTCAAAAAACTTTACAATGAAAAAATTAATGATTTTAATTCTAGGACTAATCTTAAGTATTATTGCTTCATGTACCGGCATGGCCAAAAATAAGATAATCAGTGATGTAAAAAATAGTTTTTTTAACTTTGATGTTGATAAAGATAGTTTATTAAACAAAACTGAATATACTAAATTTGCCAATCACTTAGCTAAGCTATATAATACAAAAACAGATAACGCAAAAATAGAAGAAGGATTCATCAAGAATGACTTAAATAAAGATAATCAAGTATCTATTGATGAGTTTATTTCTGTAATTAAAAACTTCAAATAAGGCAAATTTTTATTGTCAAAAGCTAACTTTCGAAGACTTTTTCTATACTTTGGAAAAAATCAAAGTCTGTTTGCATTGGCGCAAACAATTGGATGAGCATTTGAAACTAAGAGCGGTCTTGTAACTATATTTATATTTTAGTATCTTAAAAAATCACTACCAGCCCAATAAATAAGCAAAAATCAAAGGTGCTACTATAGTGGCATCCGACTCTACAATGAACTTAGGCGTATGAATATCGAGCTTGCCCCAAGTGATTTTTTCATTTGGAACAGCTCCTGAATAACTTCCGTAAGAAGTAGTAGAATCAGAAATTTGACAGAAATACGACCAAAAAGGAACATCATGCCACTCCAAATCTTGATACATCATAGGTACCACACAAATTGGAAAATCCCCTGCGATACCGCCACCAATTTGAAAAAAGCCAACCCCTTTACCGCTTGAATTCTGGCGATACCAATCTGCTAACCATACCATATATTCGATACCAGACTTCATGGTAGAAGCTTTTAGCTCTCCTTTGATAATATAGGATGCGAAAATATTGCCCATAGTAGAATCTTCCCAACCTGGTACGACAATTGGAATATTTTTTTCTGCAGCTGCTAACATCCAGGAATTCTTAGGGTCTATTTCATAATATTGCTCTAAAACACCTGATCGTAGCATTTGATACATATATTCATGTGGAAAAAATCTTGCAGCTTTATCATCGGCATCTTTCCAAATAGCATATATATGTTTTTGTAATCTTCTAAAAGCCTCTTCTTCGGGAATACAAGTATCTGTGACTCGATTTAAACCTTGTTCTAGCAAATCCCATTCTTCTTTTGGCGTCAAATCTCTGTAATTTGGCACACGCTTATAGTGACTGTGTGCAACTAAATTCATCAAATCTTCTTCTAAATTTGCGCCAGTACAACTGATAATAGCTATTTTATCTTGACGTATCATTTCAGCAAGAGAAATTCCCAATTCTGCCGTACTCATAGCTCCAGCAAGGGACACAAGCATTTTGCCACCCTCTGCGAGATGCGTTTCATAGCCTTTTGCGGCATCAACTAAAGCAGCCGCATTGAAATGTCTATAATGTTTGGTAATAAATTGTGAAATTGGTCCTTTTTGACTCATAGCAAAGATTATTTTATAGATTCTTGTATTGATTTAGCGATTTTCTCTCCTGTGAATCCTTCATATTCGAGGACTTCTGAGAGTAGCCCAGGTTTAAACCAACGGTCTTTTAGATTAATGCCAATTAGATTAGGAGTAAGTTTGTGCTTCATTAGAATTTCCGATGCGATACTGAGCATGCCGCCCACTTCGAAATGATCTTCTACGAAAACTATATTTTGAGATGAATTCGCAGCATCAAGCAATATTTTGTCATCAAAAGGCCATACTGTTCGTACATTGACCAAACCCACAGAAAGTCCAGATTTGGTTAAAATATCTACAGACTTCAAACATTCTTCCAATAAAAATCCATGAACAAAGATATTAACATCACTACCTTTTTGAAGAACTTCGGCTTTTCCAATCTCAAAATCCTGTCTTTTACCGAGCAAATTAGGTCTCGGATTGACTCTGAGGTAAGAAGGAAATGGGGAATTCCATATCTTAGCAAGCATAGCGACCATATCATCATTGTCCGAAGGACTGAAAATCTGCATTTTAGGGATTAATCTCATTAAACCAACATCTTCTATAGATTGATGTGTAGGGCCATTGCCATCTGAAAGAAAGCCAGGAATCCATCCACTAAGTTTTACTGGCAAACTAGGAATTCCTACGTCATTCCTGATAAACTCATATGCTCTAAATAGTAAGAAATTAGTTAACGCATGACAAATAGGAACTTTACCTCTTAAGGCCATACCAGCTGCCATACCAATCATGTTTTGCTCTGTAATGCCTACATCGATGAAACGCTCTTTGAGAATCGGTGGCAATTCTCTAACAACAGCTCTATTTTCTGCTGTAAACACCACAAATCTATCATCTTGCAGACATATATCTTTTATTGTTTCTTGATAATTCATATCATTTTTTTCTGTGGCAAATTTATACTTAAAATCTTAAATAAAGTCAATAAAAAAATGCAGCCATGAATTAAATGACTGCATTTTTCTCATATTTGAAATGAATTACTAGATTATTTAATTTTTCTTAGCTTTTCGAGAAGCTTTTTTTTCTTTTAAAGCAGCTTTCTGATCCTCCGTAAGGTTTAGCTCCTCACGTTTTGCTTTTATCTCTTTCATGTTTTCCATGCGCTCTTGTCTCATTTCTTGAAACTTAATTTTTTGCTCATCTGTAAGGTTTAACTCTTCTCTAAGTTTCTTGATTTCTTCTTTCTGATTCATCTTGAGGTTACGGATTTCTTCGAGTTTGGCTTTTTGGTCTTCAGTAAGATTCATGCTTTTCATAAGTTCTTCCATTTCAGCCTTATTAGCCAATCTAGCGGATTTAATTTGGTTTAACTTTGATTTTTGATCTTCACTAAATTTTAGCTTGTCTTCTTGCTTAGAGACTTCCACGGGTGTAGTCTGAGCAAATGTATGAAAACAAAACAAAATAGCAGGTATTAACAATAGCTTTTTCATATAATGATAATTTTAGATAAATTTGCATTTTTGACACAAAAAGTATTGTTTTGGTTTAAATCTAACAAAGTTTTATTTTCAATTAACAAAATTTATCTATATTTGCTTTAATAAATATTAATCGAATAATAATCGAAATATGAAAAAAATTAGCACATATCAAGAATATCAAGATATATATCAAAAAAGCATTGAACATCCCGAATTGTTTTGGGCAGAAATAGCCGAAAGCTTTACTTGGACAAAGAAATGGGATAAAGTTTTAGATTGGGAGTTTGCTACGCCTGATGTCAAATGGTTTGTAGGTGGTAAATTAAACATTACAGAAAACTGTATCGATAGGCATATAGAGACTAAAGGGGATCAGGTAGCTTTAATTTGGGAGCCAAACGACGAAAAAGAGCCTGTTAAAAGCTATACCTATCGTCAGTTGCTTACTCAAGTAAGCAAATTTGCGAATGTGCTCAAAAAAATGGGCGTACAAAAAGGCGATAGGGTTTGTATTTATTTGCCCATGATACCTGAGCTAGCCTTTGCTACTTTGGCGTGTGCTCGAATCGGTGCTGTTCACAGTATAATATTTGCTGGATTTTCTGCTTCTAGTATTCGTGATAGAGTCGAAGACGCCCAAGCTAAATTTATCATTACATCTGATGGGATGTTCCGAGGCTCCAAAAATCTCAATCTCAAATCAATAGTAGATGAAGCTATAGCTGATATTGCTGCAGTTGCTCATGTATTGGTCATCAATAGGACACATGAAGAAATTGCTTGGAACAAAGAAAGAGATCTCAAGTTTGATGATTTAGTAAAAGACGTAGATGATTTCTGCGAAGCTGAAACCATGGATAGCGAAGATATTTTATTTATTCTCTATACATCGGGCAGTACTGGTAAACCAAAAGGTGTAGTACATACTTGTGGCGGATACATGGTTTACGCTGCCTATACATTTCTGCAAGTTTTTCAATATGAGACAGGTGAAATTCATTGGTGTACCGCTGATATTGGTTGGGTTACCGGGCACAGCTACATTCTCTATGGTCCACTAGCCAATGGCGCTACTACCTTAATGTTTGAAGGAATTCCAACTTATCCTGATGTAGATAGATTCTGGAAAGTCTGTGAAAAACATCGTGTTAATATTTTTTATACAGCACCTACAGCGATTAGAAGCCTAATGGCTTATGGCGAAGAACCTGTAAATAGATTCGATTTATCGAGTATCAAGAAACTCGGATCAGTAGGAGAACCTATAAATGAAGAAGCCTATCATTGGTTTGATACCCATGTAGGCAAAGGAAAATGTCCTATAGTAGATACTTGGTGGCAAACTGAAACAGGTGGAATTCTTATCACGACGCTAGCCGGAGTGACAGAAAGCAAACCAAGCTATGCCGGATATCCCATGCCTGGAGTTAAGCCTTGTTTGGTTAGCCCAGAAGGCCAGCCCATTGAAGGCAATGACAAAGAAGGATATCTCTGTATTGAATTCCCATGGCCATCTATACTTCGTTCAACTTATGGAGACCATGAAAGATGCCGTATAAACTATTTTTCGACCTATCCAAACCGATATTTCACAGGTGACGGAGTGTATCGAGATGAAATAGGACGCTATCGAATCATTGGACGTGTCGATGATGTGATAAATGTCAGTGGACACCGATTTGGTACCGCAGAAATTGAAAATGCTATTGGCGAAGATGAGGCTGTCATTGAATCAGCAGTAGTAGGATTTCCCCATGATATCAAAGGTCAGGGCATTTATGCCTTTGTAATTCTAGAGCCTCATCACCAAGCCAATGAAGAAACTAAAAAATCTATCATTCAGACCATTACTCGTGTCATCGGACCTATCGCTAAACCTGACAAATTGCAATTTGTACCAGGGCTTCCGAAAACACGCTCAGGTAAAATCATGAGAAGAATTCTTAGAAAGATTGCAGAAGGGGATACTAGTAATTTAGGAGATATTTCTACATTAATCGATCCAAGCATCGTAGAAATAATCAAAGAAGATGCTAAAAAAATCAATTGATCTAGCCTGCCAATTTCGCTAAAAATCCTAAATCTCTGTACTTTATGACCAACACACTAAGAACTCTTCTTCCATTGGAATTCGTAGAAAAAAAAGTGAGCAATTGGCGGATTTTTCGACTCACACAAGACAAAGAAGCTTTTATCAAGGAAATAGTTGCTGACCTTACCAAAACTTTGCTCAAGAAATATTCTACTAATAAAAGTCTATACGAAGAAATTGCTTCTACGCTTTATTTAGAGAAAATTCGCATGTCTTCTTCTAGATGGAAAGCAGACGCGAAGGACCAAAAAGATTTTTGGAATAAAGTAAAAAGTCAATTACTCCAAATTAAATCAGACCCAAATTGGGAAAACAATGCCCAAAAAGAACTTGTGAGTATTCTCCGCAATATTCTATACAGAAATGCCTATGAAATTGTCGGGCATTTTAATCCGAGTATTTTTAATTTTACACAAAAACTTTTACCTTTTTTATTTGCTTTAGTTTTTAATTCGAAAATTGGTCATCGATTAAAAAAAGGCCTTTTATCTAGAAAAAAAGCCTTTTATGAGAAATTTAGAATTTTTGGAGATTTTGAATTAATCAGAAACGTTAGCAAAAACGGAACCTTGATATTTGTCCCTACTCATTTCTGCAATACAGACTCTCCTATCGTGGGTTATGCCATCAATAGTATTGGAATAGATCCTGTCATCTATGGTGCAGGCTTAAATCTATTTGGCGTTCAACCTTTGAGTTTCTTGATGGAAAATTTAGGTGCCTATAAACTAGACAGAAGAAAGAAAAATAATTTTTATTTAGAAACCCTAAAAGCATATTCCAGAATAGCCATTGAGCGGGGCACTCATTCACTCTTCTATCCTGGGGGTACACGCAGTCGTTCAGGTGCGCTCGAAAAGAAACTTAAACTAGGCTTGCTTTCTACTGCTATAGAAGCCCAGCAAAATAATTTTGAAAAAAATGGCCAAAAAATCTTTGTCGTGCCTTTAATAATCTCTTATAATTTCAATATAGAAAGCAGTTCTTTGATTCATCAACACCTCACTGAAATCGGTAAAGAAAAATATGTATCCCAAACCTTTCAGTATTCTACGACTTATAAAATCCTTCGCTTCGTCAAACAGTTTTTTTCTAGTGATTCTGAGATTTGTCTTTCTTTTGGGCCTCCGATGGACGTGCTAGGTCATCGCGTCGATTCAGAAGGACGCAGTTTGACACCTGATGGTGAGATTTTTGATATTCGTGGATATTTTGATTTTGAGGAAACCCTCATCAAAGACGAGCAAAGAAATTTCGAATACACTAAACTTCTTGGTAATAAGATTTTGGATAGTTATTTTCGCTATAATATCGTAATGCCCACGCATTTAGTCGCTTTCGTTTATTTTCAGCTTCTAGCACTTAAAAATAAAAAACTCAATCTCTTCGAACTATTATTGCTTCCTAGAGACGAACGCTTTGTAGATTATTTAATTCTAAAAAATGCGGTAAAGACCATTAAAACGAAACTTATCGAACTCAATCAATTAGAGAAATTAATGCTTATAGATAATATTATAGCGCACGATGAAACACAAATCATCGAATATGCTATTGATAATATTAGTTTATATAATGAAAAGAAAATTATTTTTCAAGATGATAAAAACAATATAACCACGGAAGATATTAGTCAATTGTACTTTTATCATAATAGATTGACAGGATATAATTTAGAAGCCTATGTACCACATAACTAAACCAATAGGAATACTCGGTGTCGGAAGTTTTGGCACAGTACTCGCCAATTTGATCTCCATCAACTATCCCGTCATACTCTATGCCCGTAAGCAAGAATCACTCCATAATATAAACAACCTAAAAGTACATCGAGATACTAAAATACTGGATCGAATCATAGCAACTGACGATTTGAAATTTTTCGCAGAAAGCTGTGATATTATCTTGCCTATAGTGCCCTCATATGCTTTCTCAACGTTAATCGACGAACTGAATCCATATTTAGAACCGCATCATATTTTGATTCATGGCACCAAAGGATTTCACGTCAGTGAAAACTTAAATGATCCGAATCTCTCGATCACACCCAAAAGCATCATGACGATGAGCGAACTCATAGAAACTAAAACCAAAGTCTATCGGGTCGGCTGTATCTCTGGACCAAATCTCAGCAAAGAAATAGCTTCTGGTCAGCCAGCTGGTGCTGTAATTGCTTCTAAATATAATCTCGTCATTGATTTAGGGGTTCAGATACTGAAATCTCATAAGTTTCAGATGTTTAAATCAAAAGATATCAAAGGAATAGAATTAGCAGGAATTTTCAAGAACTATTTAGCTATAATCACAGGTGCTTCATCTGGTATGGGTTACGGAATCAATGTCTCTGCGCTGCTCATCACCAAAGGCGTCTCTGAAATGATAGAAATAGGGAAATTTCTCAATGTAGATTCTAAGTCTTTTTTGGGTTTGGCAGGGATTGGTGACCTAATAGCGACCTGTAATAGCCCGCTGAGCCGAAATTTTTCTGTCGGATATCGACTGGCAAAAGGAGAATCGCTTGATCAAATCATCCCAACGCTAAATGAAGCCGCAGAGGGAATAAACACGATAAAAGTTATTTATCACTTAGTCAAGAATCAAAAACTCTCTACTCCTTTAGTCAAAATAATGTATAAAGTGATGTATGAGGGATTTCCTATGCAGCGTGGTTTAGACATTTTGATGAGGCTTAGTTCTGGATATGATGTGGTATATTAAATTAATACGCAATAGTTAAAAAAATAATCTTATATTTGCAATCCCAAATCACATTTGCCCGTGTGGCGGAATTGGTAGACGCGCTAGACTCAAAATCTGGTTTCTTCGGGAGTGCTGGTTCGATTCCAGTCGCGGGTACATTAAGCCTAGTTTTTCATAAGACTAGGCTTTTTTTTTATTACTAAATTCAACTAATAAAAGTTACTATTTCTTCTTTGGGGCTAGAGAGTTCAAGATTTCCAATATTTAGTTTCACATCACCGCTTGGCAATGTGATATTTCCATTAAAAGTACTATTTCCTGTTTGGTTTAGAGTACCATTATTGGTTAACCCTGACATTGTTAATGGATTGGTAGCTACTGAAACAGTTGCACTTCCAGATCCAAAACCTGTACTAAACCCTACAACTTGCCCAAAAAGTAAAGTATGAAAGGCTATACCTAATATTACAAAAGCTATTTTCTTCATAATTATTTGATTTTAAATTTTTCGATTAAATCTTCTTGATTATTTTCTTTAAGTATCTGTTTTATTTCGTCAATATTATTAATTCTGTCAAACTTATCATTCTCATCATAGAATTTGATAATCTGAAAGCGAGGCCAACCATAGTTTTTGACTCGGTGCATACTATAAATTATGAATAATTTGTCGTGGGAGAGAATTTTTTGATATACATAATTTTGATAGTTTATATGATAACCCGCACTTTCTATTAGTGTTTTTGAACTATTTTTTAACTGAGACGAGGCAAAACATTTATATTCCATTTTTTTATATCCTATTTGGTTATTTACTAATATTCTTGTAATAATTTGGGTGCAAGAGTATGGCTCTAAAGCACTAAATAAAATTTTATTAGTATCTATAAATAAAGGCAAATTATATCTCCACCATAAACCATAATTACCATTACTATTACTTAAAATTAGTTTATTTAGCGAGTCTAGAATAGTGAAGATTGTATCGTGATTAATAATAAAAGTGAAATTTGTTTTAACAGTTATGAGATTTCTATTGAAAATACGTAATTTAAAATTCTTTTTTTCATTAAATGTGTCAACAAAAAACTCGTCTCTAAAATGAAAAAATTTATTTCGTTCAAAAAATCCCTTAATTATTGGGTCTCCCATATAAAAACCAGGTAGAATACTGGATGTCGAAAAAGTAGTAATTGAATCTAATTGAAAATAATCAATTTGGCTATTTAAATTATATGATAAAAGAAATGAGATTAGTATGGAAGTTAATTTCATAATAAAAATTTAATATGGTGAATTTATATATTGCATATTAGGACTTGAGGCTTTAACCTTGCCGCTTAAATAATATTTCTCAAAAGATTGTCTGTAACTGCTATCAGATGTACACGTTACCCCAGTAAATGCTCCGATTTCATAGCCATACCCAAACAAAGATTCAGTTTCCCAAGATTTGTATGACTTAAAAGACACAGACCCATATGATGGGTCAAACAAATAAAATCCTGTAGAAGAAGTATCATATCTAATAATTGCATGGTTTTCAAACCATCCGAGAGGGTTTGAATTTACTTGCGCAGAAACACCATCACATGAATTTGCATGGTTACTCGTAGATAAAGTACAGGGATTAGAAGATTGAAAATTTGATGCAGTATCTGCTCCGACCATAAAAAGGCCTTGGGAATAGGATTGGATATCTAAAATTGAACGTATTGTGAATATTCGTGTATTTTTCACTTTTATTTAATTTAAATGAGTATGCATATCAAGCCATTGAAAGCCTCTAAATTTAGATATATTATCATGGCAATCAGGTGATAGTATCCATTCAGGGTTAATAGTCAATGGAGGAAATGTTTTTTCGGTAATGATTGCACATTGGGCGGGGTAATAGCTACCACCAAAGTAGTGGAATTGCCGTGGTATAGCAAGGTATTGGCACTATAATTGAGCAAGGGTACTATTCATTGAGGTGATAACTTATGTAGCACGCAAATTGTGAGGAATGCTAAAGAGGTTGATATTAGTTTTTTCATTTCTGTATTATATTATTAAGCTTATTTTTAAGAATATAATGAGGGGTATCCAAGCATATATCTTGGCAGCCAAGTGAAAATCAAATAACTAAATCTACTCTAACTCCTTAGGTCGCTCAGAGCCTAAGCCTTCTACTTTGACGTAGACAGACTGTGAATTATCTGAATATTTATTGAGGGTTTGAACGGATTTTGATTTGGGAACTCGCTTGGATTCTATCGTCCAGTCTTCATTTTCTTTTTTGTCAAAGCGGCAGGTATCACATATCCACTCCTCTACTTCATCCCACTCATTCTTTCGAGCAGAAACCCGAGCAATTTGACCATCTATCTTATGCAAGACTACCTTGCCACAGCATTTATCACAGCTTCTATGGGCATTCCACTGCTCCGTAAACCAAATCCTTGAGCGAAATCTAAAAGTTTTGTCGGTAAGTGCACCTACGGGACATACATCGATTACATTACCGATAAAATCAGAATCCAAGCTTTTCTCTATCATGGTACTAATCTCGGCATGATCGCCTCGATAGAGTACACCGTGATCCCGAGTACCACAGAGTTGCTCCGCAGCATATACACAGCGATAGCAGAGAATACATCGATTGACATTAAGTTTGATTTTATCCCCTAAATCATCAGGTTCATTATCTCTACGTTCTTCCTTATAGTTGGTAAAAGATTTGCCGTGTTCGAAAGACAAATCTTGAAGTTTACATTCTCCAGCTTGGTCGCAAACCGGACAGTCCAAAGGATGATTAATTAATAAAAATTCGGTAACGGACTGACGCGCTTCTGTGACGCGCTCACTTATCGCAGATTCTACGACCATGCCATCCATGACAGAAGTGGAGCAAGAAGGAACTAATTTAGGCATAGGTCTAGGGTCTTTTTCAGAGCCTTGGGTTACGGCGACTAAGCAAGTTCGGCATTTTCCGCCTGAGCCTTTGAGTGGTTTATAATAACACATCGCAGGTGGTACGAGTTTGCCCCCAATCATTCGAGCTGCTTCTAAAATTGAAGTACCCATGGGTACTTGAATGGATTGACCGTCTATGGTGACTTTAAGCGTATCAGACATAATCTTTAGGTTTAATTTGTTGGTTGGGGTTCCGGTTTTGGGCGCATTTCTGCGTATTTGGCTAATCCGTAGTTTTGCTTTTGGGCTAAGTCTGGATTTTCGACATGCCATACGAACTCATCTCTAAAATGCCTCAAAGCGGCAGCTACTGGCCATGCTGCTGCTTCTCCGAGTGGGCAAATAGTATTGCCGTCTATACCTTTTTGGACCTTGAATAAAGTATCGATATCATCCATTTGAGCTTGTCCATTTTCGATTCGATACAGAATTTTTTCGAGCCATCCTGTTCCTTCTCGGCAGGGACTACACTGACCACAGCTTTCATGGTGATAGAAGCGTGATAAATTCCAAGTATTTCTGACGATACATTGGTCTTCATCAAATATCATAAACCCACCCGAGCCAAGCATAGAGCCAGAAGCAAAGCCACCATCATTGATACTTTCATAAGTCAGGAGTCTATCTTCGTGATTGATGGTTTTGGTCACGAGGTATGCGGGTAAAATAGGCATAGAGCTACCGCCTGGGATACAAGCTTTTAACTGCTTTCCGTTTTTAATTCCGCCCAAATATTCATCAGAATAGATAAATTCCTGCATTGTCAAACCCATTTCTACTTCATAGACGCCAGGTTTATTGATATTGCCTGATGCGGACATGAGTTTGGTGCCTGTGCTTTTGCCGATACCTATTTTAGCATATTCTTCACCGCCCATTTCTAGAATAGGTACTACAGCTGCTAATGTTTCGACATTATTGACTACGGTAGGACATTGATATAGACCTTTTACTGCTGGAAACGGAGGTTTCATTCTCGGATTGCCTCGTTTTCCTTCCAAGGCTTCGAGCAAAGCTGTTTCTTCTCCACAAATATAGGCTCCTGCACCTGGAGATACGAAAATATCACAATCAAATCCTGACCCTAAAATATTTTTTCCTAATAAACCTGCTTTTCTAGCTTCTTCTAGCGCTATTTCTAGTTTGCGAAGTACAAACATATATTCACCTCTTATGAAGATATAGCCGGTATTGGCTCCAAGGGCGAAACAAGAAATGATCATTCCTTCGATAAGGATATGTGGATGATATTCCATCAAATATCTATCTTTGAAGGTTCCTGGCTCGGATTCATCGGCATTACATACGAGATATCTTGGAACTCCTTCTGGCTTGGCGATAAAGCTCCATTTCATTCCTGTAGGAAACCCAGCACCACCACGTCCACGAAGACCTGATTTCTGTACTTCCGACACGATATCTTCTGATTTCATAGTCAAGGCTTTTTTAAGGGCTTCATATCCTTGATGTTGCTGATAGACATCTAGTGTATTGATACCTGCTATATGGTCGTTCTTAAGCAATAATTTTCTAGCCATTTTCTTGATTTCTGAGGTTTTGGATTAATTCATCTATTTTGGACTCAGTAAGATGCTCCACGTAGTCTTCACCAAGTTGCATCATTGGTGCATAGCCACAGGCTCCGAGACATTCTACGGTTTTGATGCTAAACAGACCATCATGAGTAGTCTCACCGATACCAATTCCTAACTTATTGCAGGTGTAGTCGATAATTTTTTCGACGCCGACAGTCGCACAAGTCGCTGTTTGACAAAATTCAAATACATGTTTGCCGAGTGGCTTTAAATGATACATCGTATAAAAAGTAGCTACTTCATATACTTCTATAGGTTTAATTTTCAAGAAATCTGCTATATAGTCCATTACCCCTACACTACAAAAGCCATTGTTTTGTTTCTGAGCGATATGCAAAAGCCTAAGCAAAGCACTTTTGCTTCTATCTTCAGGATACATAGCAAGTATTCTTTTGGCTTCTAATAAATTTTCTTCATTAAAACTAAAAGGGGGACTTGAATTTACTTTGATTTTCTCCATAATTTAATAATTAAGCGTCTAACTCTCCTGCAATGACATTTAAACTACTCATCGTCAATACGGCGTCACTGATGACGGAGCCTTTGATCATTTCCGTAAATGCTTGATAATAAATAAAACAAGGTCTTCTAAAGTGCAAACGATAAGGATTTCTACCACCGTCGCTAATGAGATAGAACCCTAATTCACCATTTCCACCTTCTACGGCGTGATAAACCTCACCGACAGGCATAGGCACTTCGCCCATGACTACTTTGAAATGATAAATCAATGATTCCATATTGGAATACACTTTTTCTTTTTCTGGAAGAAGGAATTCTGGCACATCAAATTTAGTTGGGCCTTCTGGTAGATTCTGGTAGGCGTTTTTGATGAGTTTGATACTTTCAAGCATCTCGAGTTGTCTGACCATAAATCTATCATAAGTATCCCCAGATTGACCGACAGGAATGATAAAATCAAAATCTTCATAACTGCTATAAGGACTAGCAATTCTCATATCATAATCTACACCTGTCGCTCTAAGATTAGGTCCAGTAAAGCCGTAACTTAGTGCTCTCTCAGCAGAAATAGCACCGACACCGACACATCTGTCCATGAAAATTCTATTTCGCTCTAGCATAGAAGAAAATTCTCCGAAAATCTTATCAAAAGCGATGAAAAAATCTTTTAAGATTTTATCAAATCGAGGCGTGAAATTTTGTTCAAAACCTCCAATTATACCCATATTCGTGGTAAGTCTAGCGCCACAAACCTCTTCATAGAGGTCATAAATCATTTCTCTAAGCTGCCACATATAAGTAAACCCGGTTAAAGCACCTGTATCGACACCCAAGACAGAATTGCAAATAATATGATCCGCAACTCTAGCTAACTCCATGAGAACTATTCTCATATATTGTGCTCTTTTGGGAACTTCAATTCCTGCTAACTTTTCTACGGTCATTTGCCAGCCGATATTATTTATCGGCGAAGAGCAATAATTCATTCTATCGGTAAGCGTCGTGATTTGATAATAGGTTCTTCGCTCAGCTATTTTCTCGAATGCGCGATGTATATAGCCTACGGTTTGCTCTGCATCGAGTATATGCTCTCCATCAACCTTTAGAATATTTTGGAAAATACCGTGGGTCGCCGGGTGCGTCGGACCTAAATTTAGCGTAGAAATGTTCCCGTCAAAAGAGTCTGAACCAATATTGGCGTATGTAGGATTCATAGTTTTAAGTTTATCTTCCAAAGTATTTGTCTTCCTTGTCTTCTCTAGTAGGGTCTTCGAGTTTGTATTCTTTTCTCATAGGATGATAATCCATATCTTCTACATTGAGTATTCTCATCAAATTGGGATGTCCTATGAAATTAATGCCAAAGAAATCAAATTCTTGTCTTTCTTGCCAATTAGCGGACTCATAGATATCACTTACGGTTTTAATCGAAGGATTAGAAGCAGGCAAATAGACTTTCAAAGTCAAAGATAGATTTTCAATGAGGTTCTTGACAACATAAACCATAGCAAATTCTTTACCTTCTTGATCTGGATAATGAACAGCAAAAAGCGTTGTTAGCATTTCGAAGCTATGGGATGGGTGATGACAGAGATACTCGAGAATTTCATGATGTTGGCCATTTTCGACTTCTGAGCAAATCATACCATAAGAATCTATATTGTAGGTAAGCGAAAATTTATCGCGTAATTCTTCTAAAATTTGAGGTAATTTATCGGTAGCATCCATAAATTTAATCTAAATTATAACTTTCAAGTAAACTCTGATATTCAGGAGTATCACGTCGTCTAAGGCTTTCGGATTTGATCAAATCTTGAATTTTCATGATACCATCGATGATTTGCTCCGGACGAGGTGGACAGCCCGGGACATAGACATCTACAGGAATAACTCTATCGATGCCTTGCAGGACAGAATAAGTGTCGAATATACCGCCACTACTCGCACATGCACCTACGGCGATAACCCATTTTGGCTCTGCCATTTGCTCATATACTTGTCTGAGAATTGGCGCCATTTTTTTGGCAATTGTACCCATAACCATAAGTAAATCAGCCTGCCTCGGAGAAAAACTAAGTCGCTCAGAACCAAAACGAGCTAAATCATAATTAGGTCCCATAGTACTCATAAACTCAATCCCACAACAAGAAGTCGCAAAAGGCAAAGGCCACATAGAATTAGAACGAGCTATACCAATTGCTTGACTAAATGTAGTAGCCAAAAAACCCTCACCTTGATAGGCTTGAAGGTCTTTTTCTGTTTTAATTTTATCTAAAGGATGCATAAATTATGGTTTTTTGAGTTCAACACTGGTATAATTCCAATCTAAAATTCCTTTCTTGATAATGTAATAAAAGCCGACTAGAAATACGGCTACGAAAAGTAATACCGCTACAAAACCCTGCATACCCATTTCCTTGAATATCACTGCATAAGGGTAAAAAAATATAACTTCTACATCAAATAACACAAACAGAATAGCCACAATAAAATATTTGACTGAAATAGGCTGACGCGCGTCTCCGTCAGACTCTACACCGCACTCAAAATTTTCATCTTTATGCTTTGTCGATTTTTTGGGCCCTAGCAAATTAGAGCCAAATATAGTCAACATCACAAATCCTAAGGAAATTGCAGCTAAAATTAGTATATAAAGATATTCCATGTATTCGAGATTTATATATCGAAGACAAATATAAAAAAATTAATTTATCTTTAGTTTAAAAAAACAAAAAATCCTCAGTTTCATCGATTAGTTCATTCATGATTTGATCTTGCTCAATAAACTTCACCCGATTTCTAAGAGATTTATGGAAATCTTCAATAATATCAGAGGATTTAATCGGACGTCTAAAATCAAGTGCTTGAGCTGCTGTCATAGCTTCCATGGCGATAATTTTCTTTAAATTCTCATAAATCTGCATCGCTTTCAAAGCCGAATTAGCGCCCATTGAAACGATATCTTCTTGTCCATTACTACTTACTATACTATCTACCACACTAGGCGTAGCATATTGTTTATTGAGCGATACCAGGGAAGCCGCACTGTACTGTACGATCATGAAGCCAGAGTTTATGCCCGATTTAGCGACTAAATAAGTAGGTAAATCCCTTTGACCAGAGATCAACAAATAAATCCGACGCTCAGCAATACTACCTAATTCACACATGGCCAAAGATAAATAATCTAGAACCATAGCCAAAGGTTCTCCATGAAAATTTCCTGCTGAGAGGATTTCTTTTTCTTCCCAAAACACATTAGGATTGTCTGTGACAGAATTTATCTCAGTTTCTAC
This sequence comes from Chitinophagales bacterium, assembly GCA_025455685.1. Classification (GTDB taxonomy): domain Bacteria; phylum Bacteroidota; class Bacteroidia; order Chitinophagales; family JADJOU01; genus JALOMB01. Next base: position 18,413 of record JALOMB010000065.1, read on the forward strand.
GACCTGAGCAAAGTGTGTTAAAGCAGTTTTGATTGCACCGACGACCTGAGGAATACAGCGAAATGAATAGGGGTCTTGAACATGTTTTTTGTGTTGGGAAGCAAATTGAGAGTTTTTAAGCAGTGATGAAATTTGTGAAGCTACCCAAATATGACCAGAATGCGGACGAATTTTTCCAATTTTGGAATCAAAAGGCTCTATCCTACCCTCAAATGCATCGATAGACATTGCAGCGATGAGATTGGCTTTGTCAATCATTTTATCGAAATGATATCCAAGATATACGGCATAGGCCAGCATAAATTGGGTGCCATTGAGCAATGCCAGACCTTCTTTGGCTCTGAGTTTTAGTTGGGGATAATCAAACTGCGCTGCAATTTCTTTGTATGCGACTACTTGGCCTTGATAATGAACTTTGCCTTCATGTAGCAAAGGCAAAAAAAGCTGAGCCAAGGGAGATAAATCACCACTAGCACCCAAAGATCCATTTTGCTGGACAAATGGAATAAAGTCGTCATTATACCATCGTACCAAAAGCTCCAATAATTCTATAGAAATCGCAGAATAGCCTTTGGATAAAGCGATAATCTTCAAAAGCAGCATCATTTTCACGATTTCTTGCGGTACCGCAGGACCGACTTGGCAAGCATGAGATTTTATGAGGTTTTCTTGCAAATCACTCAACTCTTCTGGAGAAATAGATACGTTATATAGTGAGCCAAAACCAGTGTTAATGCCATAAATGGGTGATTTGCTCGAAGAGATATGTTGCTCTAGAAATGCTCTAGATTCTTTAACCCTAGCAATGACCGCAGGTGATAAAGCAATTTTCTTTCTTTGATATATGATTTGAGCTATATCGGAAATCGTATACCACTGGTCTAGATCTATGGTAAACATAGTTTTAAATCAAGCCGAGTTTTTTTCCAATTTGTTCATAAGCATCCAAAATCACATCTAAATGCTCTTTTTCATGGGATGCCATAAAGCTATTTCTCATCATACTCATACCGGGAGGCGCTGCAGGTGGAATAAAAACATTAGCGAAGACACCTGCATCGAAGAGTCCTTTCCATAGCTCGAAGCCTTTGGAATCGCTGCCGATAACTACTGATACTATTGCTGTACGAGATGGGAATACATCATATCCTAGCTTAATCAATCCTTGACGCACATAGTCTGCGTTAGCATTTAGTTTGGAAACTAAATTTGGCTGCTCTATCAGAATATCCAAAGCAGCAATTGCACTAGCTACAGAGGCAGGCGTAGGAGACGCACTAAAAATAAGTGCAGGACTGTGATGTTTTAGATAATTAATCACTCTTTCTTCTCCAGCTACGAATCCACCTAAAGAAGCTAAGGTTTTGCTAAATGTACAGACTATCAAATCCACTTGATCTTCTAAGCCAAACTCACTCGCTGTGCCCCGACCTCCTTGACCTACGACACCGAAAGCGTGTGCATCATCGACTAAAATTTTGAACAACAATT
>JALOMB010000157.1 GCA_025455685.1 Chitinophagales bacterium
AAAGAAGTTTGTATTCCAATTACCTTAGAAGGCGAAATAGACAATGCAGACGGATATAAAGAAAAAATAGAACTTGCTTTCCAGTGGCTACGCGGTGCGGGCGTCAATAGAAATAGAGGACTTGGGCGATGTAAAATAACTTTAATCGAAAAATAAACTAATATGAATGAAATATTTTATAAATGTACCCTTCTTAGCGATATCGTGCTCAATTCGAGCCTAGCTACCGAAGGCAATATTCAATCGCTAGATTATATCACCGGTTCTAATTTCTACGGAATAGTAGCGACTTCTATTTACAAAAATGACAATATTGACAAAGAAAAAAAACGCTTATTACACAGCGATGCCGTTAGCTTTGGCGATGCCGTAATATCCGATGGACAATCGCCTTTTTATTCGATGCCCTATATGTATTTCAAAGAAAAAGATAATGCAGAGGCTAAAATCCATTTGCACCACTTAATTGTAGGGAAATACGAAGGTACACAATTTAAGCAAGAGCGCAATGGCTATATGAATGCGGAAGGAAAATATTTCAAGAAAGTCAAGAAAAACTTCCAACTCAAATCGGCCTACGATCGAGAAAAAAGAACGTCTGACGATGGCAAGATGTTTGGATTTGAGGCTATCAACAAAGGGCAAACATTCGTTTTTTCGATTATTTATCAAAATGAAAATGATATAAATACTATTGAAAAATTATTACTCGGAGAAAAATATATAGGCAAATCAAAAACCGCTCAATATGGCAAGGTAAAAATTGAAAAGGCTGAAAATTTGAATCCAATAAATTCTTTTGAAATTACTGATTTTGCTTTGGTCTATGCCGAAAGCAATCTCTGCTTTTTTGATGACAAAGGTATGCCAACTTATAGACCTACTTTGGCTCAACTAGGTTTTGAAAGTGGAGAAATCGTATGGGAAAAATCGCAGATTAGGACTTATACGTATTCTCCTTGGAACGGACACCGCGCCACCAATACGATGCAGCGCAACTGTATCGGCAAAGGCTCTGTATTTTATATCCAAAACCCACAGCCGCAAAAAGGACATCTCCGACAAGTAGGGGAATATCTCAACGAAGGCCTTGGGCGTATTCTCATCAATCCTTTATTTCTAGAAAATAATGGAGATTTGCTCAAAACGGAGCTCTCAGAAATAACAATAGATAATGATAATGAAAAACCTAAATCACAAACCAACTCTATCTTATTCTCAACGCTCAATAGAATCAAGGAAGAAAAACAAAAAGAAATAGAAATTGCAGGACAGGTAAATAAAACCTTAACTCAACTAGAAAAAGATAAATCAAGTTTACTAAAAATATCCTCAAGTCAATGGGGTGCAATTCGCGCCTATGCCACCAAAGCAGAAGATTTAGATAAATTATACAAAGATTTATTTGAAGAAAAAAAAGGTTATCTGACGCACGGTGTAGCGGATAAACGATATTGGTCTAAAAACAGAAATCTTGAAAAATTGAAAGAGACAATGTTTGCGGAAGATAAAAAAGATTTAGGTTCGGACTTCGTAGTGAAGCTCAGTGCCGAAATAGCCAAAAAAGTAAATAACAAAGACAAACATAAACCAGAAAATAACCAATAAGATGAATACACATAGATATATCGCTAGATTCATAGTAGAAGCCGATACGCCACTTTTTGTAGGTTCGGGAGAGGCTTCGCTCGTTACCGATGCCTTGGTACAGAGAGATTTCAACGGCCTACCGATGATATATGGCACGAGCCTAGCAGGTGTGCTGCGCCACGCATTGGAAGATTATGATACATCGGGAAAAGATACTTGGAATGGCATCTTTGGATTTCAGGATAATAAAAAAGGCAAAGGCGCACGACTCAAAATCTCCAATGCCTATATGATGCTCAATGAAACCAAATGCGCCGAAGGCCTTCAGAATAATATAAATTCAGAAATCTTAAAACGCTACCGCAATTTGCCGGTACGACAGCACGTCAAAATCAACGACAAAGGGACGGCTCTAAAAGGCGGACTTTTTGATAATGAGGTAGTATATAAAGGCACTCGTTTTATTTTTGAGATAGAGCTAATAGGTAACGCTGAGGACAGCGAGCATTGGAAAAAAATAAATGAGGCTCTCAATAGTCCTCATTTTAGAATTGGTCAAGGCACAAGAAATGGCTATGGTAAACTCAAAGTGCATCAATCATTTGAGAAGACGTATAATTTAAAAGAAAATGAAGACTTTAAGGCATATACTGAATTTGATCCTTCGCTCAATGCCAAACTCGAATTCACATTGAATAATGATAAGAATAAGTCTTCTAATTTCATAGAGTACAAACTCGTATTGGAGCCGGATTCGCTCTTTTTTAACTTTAGCAGCGGCTATGGCGATGAAAAAGTGGATAATACGCCCCTCACAGAAGATATTGCTATTTATGATGAAAAGAAAATTGATTTTAAAGAGCGCACTGTAATCCCTGCCACCTCTATCAAAGGTGCTTTGAGTCATCGGGTGTGCTTTCATTACAATAAATTGAAAGAAAAATTTGCAGACAAACTATCTCAAAATGAATATAATAAATATATTGGCGCCAATAATCAAGCTGTATTTTCACTTTTTGGAGG
>JALOMB010000158.1 GCA_025455685.1 Chitinophagales bacterium
TCTAAGTCTAATTGTGAGCCAGACTTAAGTTCCCAACCTAAGCCTATCATAATTTTCTTCAATGCAGGTTCTTTTTTACTGAGGTTGAATGTTCCTCCTTTTTTTAATGAGATTGCCATAGTTTTTATGAATTATAAATTTATTTTTTCAGTATTTTACGCAAATCTAAGACAAAAAGTTTGGATTTGAATCAGATTTACACTTGTATCAGTTAGTATATCCTGATTCATTCTATATCCCAAGGTAAGTAGATTAGCACCCGTAGTGAGAGATAGTTGCTTATTGATTGGGATATGTACCTCTAAACCAAAACCAAATTGATTGATTCCTATGGGTCTGCTGTATGGAAACTGCATATTAGGATTGCCTATCAATATGGGCTTAGAAAAAGTATTCATCAAAGTCAATCCAATTTGCTGACTATCCGCTTCTTGCAGTACAAAGAAATTAATAGAAAAAAGCAAAATGGAGATTTTTAAGGATTTAGTCATGAAAAAATTATCTATGACTAAATTGGACAATAGTTTATTAATTAAGAATATATTTGATTTTTGATTATTTCCTTCCGCAATTTACAAATTTTCTGTAACAACTAATAGGATTTTCAACTACCTTTGACTGCAACCTGCGCTTTTGTTTTGAATACGAATTTTTTTAGAGAGCAAGACGAAATATTTTATTTTTTCATTCAAAAATCAAAATTGGTTCAATTATTGATAATTTGTAGTTGTTTCAGAAAAATAAGATAATTTGAAGGTAAAGTGTGAATAATTTTATATATTATTGTTTAGATTATTCAGAAAAATCACTACCTTTGTTATTATAAAAATTTTCCCTTTCATTTTACCCCTTTGATGAGTATCAATAGTCAATAGCAGACAACTTTCATTGCCAATTTATTTTAAATCAGAAACTTATCAAAGGTCTATGTCAATCAAAACAAATCTACAGAGTACAAGAGCTGTTTTAATGGGCGCGAGCCATTTCCCCAAAGATAAGGACTTAACAACGCTCGAAAATGTTTCTAATAACATCAAGGAACTAAATCGCATATTTAGTGATAAGCGTATTTTGGGTCTTTTCAGCAATAATATCGTTTCCCTATACAATACACCTGATAATACAAAAATCAAGGAGGAACTGGCTATTTCTGCTGAGTCCGCTACTGATACATTGATATTTTATTATTCTGGGTATATTATTTTGCGTCGGGGGCAGGTGTATCTCTCTACGGTGAACTCTTCTAAAGCGCAGGTTCACGTCAATGCCATTTCTTTGGCAGAGTTGGCTAATATCATTCGTGAAAATGAAAATGCTACCAAAATCTTAATTTTGGATTGCGTATATCAGCATGCAGAAGGACACACCCTTAACAATGCCCAACAGATTGTAAAAGAAGAATTTAACAAATTTGAGGAAAGCATTAAAACCGCATATATTATCGCTTCTTCGCCTGAAACTACTTTGGACATTTTCAAATCAGAGAATCCTTCTTCCTTGACTAATCAATTTATCAAAATTTTAGAAACGGGAAGTAAAAAAGAAACCGACGAGCTTAGTCTAAACGATATATTTGAAGGTATTAGCGAAAAAGTAAGAGCGGCAGGACAGTTTGAGCCTATACGAGGCAGTCATAGCCCTCAGCGCAATCGCGGTTTTGTCAATAACCTCAAATTCATTGAATATAAGAAATTTAAAACCGAAGGGGATAGTTTTTTTGCCAAAGAGAGCTTTGGTGAGGCTTTGCCTTTGTACCAATACGCCACCAAACTCTACAATAATGATAGCGACTTGAACAATAAGATAGATTTTATCAATTTTGTTTCTGAAGCTAATAAGCATTTTAGCAAACTTGCTTACGAAAATGCTCGACAAAACTATCAGTATGCTTATCAACTCTTTCCGATTCAGAGCATTAAGAGCAAAATAGATACTTCCGTAGAGCGCATGGCTGAAGAGTATTTCAGAAATGAATACTATGAAAAAGCCAAAGAAAGTTATGAATTTTTGGTCAAATCTTTCCCTGATAATGAGATATTTAGAGAAAGGTTAGAAAAATGTGAAGATGAGATTTTGCTTTCTGAATTGATAGACGAAGCGGATAAGTTATTTTTCCAAGATAGGTATGCAGATGCCGCAGAGTTGTATCAAAGAGCGGTAGAGATAAATCCAGACCGCCGCACGATTCGTAGAAAGGAAGAATGTGAGTTTTTACTATCCAAAGAAAAAACTTTGAGGGAAAGATTAGAATTGGAATTTGCTCATAGACAAAATATAGACATTAAGGCGATTGTCAATGAGGAAGTTGCAAAACGAGAGCAGAACCTTCGCAAGGTCTTGGAAGTAAAGATGAGAATGCAAGTACAGCAAGAAACAACCCAAGAAGCCAATAAGAGTTGGGAAAAGATGATTTGGGAAAAAGTAGCGAACAAAGATAGCTTTGAGTTTTATGATTTTTACTTAGAATTATTCCCTCAAGGAGAATATCAGTCGGAGGCTTTGGCAAAAAAGGAATTATTCGCTCTGACAGATACCCCAAAGACTAAAGAAAAACCTATCATAGAACACATAGAAGTCAAAGAGGAAAAATTAGAACCTGTGATG
>JALOMB010000066.1 GCA_025455685.1 Chitinophagales bacterium
ATTTTTTCTATTAAGATGTTGCCCCGCTGGGGCTGATTTTGACATTCGAAAATAAATTTATGTCCATAGAAGCGATATCATAATTGAATTGTTTATTGAAATAATTATTTATGTCCGTAGGAGAGATATTATAATTGAATTGTTTATTGATGTAATTATCTAGCTCCGTAGGAGCGATATTAGGATATCCAATCAAAAAGATATTTTTCATCGTATTCAATATTAAATTTCTGTAACAAATCAATATATTCATCTTTGAATGTTTTCTTTTGATGATGTATTTCTTGATTATCTATATATGCAATTACAGTATCTAATTGTGATTGAGCGTAAGAAAATGCACCAAAACCTTCTTGCCATAAAAATTTACCAACAATATAGCCTTTATCATTTATCCATTTTGAAGAGTTTGCTTTAATATCTCTAACTAAATCTGAAATGGAAACATTTGGTTTAATACTAACTAAAATATGAATATGGTCTGCCATTCCACCTATGGCATAGACTTTTTGTTCATTTCTGTTTACAATTCCACAGATGTATTTATATAATTCTTCTTTCCAGGTTTTTTGAATTAAGTTTTGTCGCCCTTTTACAGAAAACACGATATGTATATATATTTTGGTATAAGTATTTGCCATTATTATTAGTTTATATAAGATTTTATCCCTACGGGGCTAGTTTTCATTGTTTTAATTTTTCTATTATGATGTTGCCGCTCTGCTGCTTAGCTAATATCCCTTCAATAATTTCGAATCCTCATCAATTTGAATATATAAATCTAAAATATTCATCTTTACATTTCACTTTAAGAGAAAAATAAACAAAATTATTTTATCATTTTCTTTTTATAGAGCTCGTACATAGCTATTGCTGCAGTCACTGACACATTGAGCGAATCAAAGGCTTGAAAATTCATAGGTACGCGTATCCTTTGGCTCACAAAATCTTCCAAATAGCGACTTATCCCACTACCTTCAGAACCCATAACCAATAAAGTTGGACGCTCCAAATCAATATCCTGAATATCTTTGCTTTCATGATGGATATCTAAACTTAAAATTTGAAATCCATTATTGACGAAAAACTCAAAGGTCGAAATAATATCATTGACTCTAGCGATTTTCATTTGCTCTACAGCTCCGGCACTCGTTTTATAGACAGAAGACACTACAGATACGGAGTTTCTACTAGGAATAACGATAGCGTCAATATCAAAACAAACCGCAGAACGAATAATAGCACCGAAATTACCTACATCACTTACATTGTCGAGAAAAATAAAGACCGGCATTTTGCCTGAATCCTGAATATGATAGAACACATCTTCTATTTGAACATATTCAAAAGAAGACTTAATAGCCACTATTCCTTGATGACTTTGTTTATTCTTGCCAAAAATAGGATACAGCATATACTCTATCTTATCAATAGGGACTTTTTTTACTGGAATATTTCTTTTGGCTGCCAAATCAAACATCTGCTTCAAATCTGAAGAAATTGTATTTTTATTGACATAAATGGTCTCTATTTCACTAGGGCTCTTGAGAAGCTCTAGCACAGGATTACGACCAAATACGATGTCTTTTTTTCTCATATAACAGATTTTTTTATTTTAAGGAAATAGGCGCTCTGTACATGAAAAATCATCAAAAGCACTATACTGATCCAAGAAACATAATGAAGCTCAAAATGAGTTAAGACCAATACAATACATAAAATTGCCAATAACCCTGACTGAAACACATGTAATCGATATATATCTTCTCGCAAAAAAAATACTAAATATAGAGGAGATAGCCAAAGTAAATTGAGATTGTTTTTAGTGACTGAATGCTCTGTAAAGAACCAAGCGTATGCGATGATCAATGAAGCAATAAAAAAAACTAGATAAATCATTTTTCGATAGAGATTGCCTATTCGAAGTGGCACATAAAATGACACCATCATGGCTATGATAAGAATCCAAATCAACCAAGGACCCAAAAATGATTGATTTGGAATAATAGGAGTATTATCATAGTAAATGGTTGATTTAACTAAATTTGGTGTTGCTTTTAACGTGCGCATCACATAATCAGGCAAAAAACAAAATGCGCGCTTAGATATACTCGTATCACAACTCTCGCCAAGCAAAAGGTCCATACCCCAATTTAACCATGGCAAATTGACGGAATAAGCATTTATCAATCCCCGATAAGTATTTTGCATAGAACCTTGAAAAGATAATTGAGTCATATCTGCTTGGTTGACTAAAATGTCGATTATCTTAGTAGCGCAGTTTTCCAATAAAAAATTATAGCGATATTCCTTATTTTCAGGTTTTAAATTCCACTGTAAAAAATCTTGAATTTTCTTAGCTTGCTCAGGCGTTACATTCAAAACCTGTTCCATAACATTGCGATGATCTGAAGCATAGAGTTCAAAGAATCTTGATGCCTCTTCTGCGCCAATGCTATAGTCTAAATATCCATGGACAAACTTAGGAATGAATTTCGGATCATAGAAATCAAAAAGTCCATAATTATAAACGATATCTTCACCTCGAAATGAATCTCGAACCCGAATCGCAGAATGACCAAAAGTACTGTAAATCTCTTGACCTTGACTACATGTCAGAATGCTGATTTGAGTTTGAGGATAAATCTCATAGGACCACAGAAAACTCAATAATACAACTATATACCTCATTAAATCGATTTAAGTATATAAGAAATTAAGTTTTTTTCTAATTTCTTCTGGTAAAATAGGCAAATGATTTCTCGGTATCATCAAAGTCGAAGTATGATAAAAATCTGAAAAGATCGCGTGTTTCAGTGTAGTTTGCAGTAAATAGTCGGCGCCTGAGCTACCACCTGTGCCAATTTTTTGACCTATCGTGCGTTTGACCATTTGTGTATGCCTAAATCTCCAAAGTGATATAAACTCATCTAATTCAGAGAATTTTACAATTAATTGATAGGGCAACTGAAGCATCGGCTCATGACGATAAAGCGATATAAATAAAATCGAAAGCATCGCACGATAGGAAATTCTGACTTCGCCTTCATCTAACTTTTGTTGATATTGTGTTTTATCAAAAATGTTTTGATAAAAAGTCTCTGCATCACCGAGCATTTTTAGTCTGATTTGCGTCATATGCTCGTCGAGATAAGGCGTTTCTTGGATTTCTTTTTTCTCTAGTGCTAGCATTTCTTTGAGTTGCTCTTGATATTCATCTAAGAAATTAAAATCACCCATTTCCAAAAAAGGCATACGCTCAAGCCATTGCTCCATTAATTCCAATAAAGACGGAGCATTTTCTAATTCATCTAACTCTTTTTTCTGTGCTTCATCAAAAAAAACATGGTAATGATAATTATTATAAGTTATACGATATTTATTCTTAAGTCCTAGCATTACTTCGCATATGCGAAACTGAAAACTTTGAAACCCTGATGCTGGGAAGAGATAATTTCTAAATTCTAAAAAATCCATGGGCGTCATCGTCTCTAAGACTTCAATTTGCTGTACCATAAGTTTAAAAATACTAATAGAGCGCTCTACTAGATGAATACACTGAGACAAATCCTGCTCTTGAACTTTGCTTTGAGCGAAGATGGTATATACCGCTTTTAAATCGTGAATGATTTGCTTGAACCACAACTCATAAACCTGATGTACTACGATAAATAAATGTTCATCTTGGGCTTCTTTTCCAAACTCTGCACTACGAGATTTCTGGGCTCCTAAGATTTTATCGAGCTGAAGATAAGAGGCATAGTGAATAGCAGCGTATTTCTGAGACATAAATGAAAAATATTAATGAGAAAAAAGTGTCGTGATAAAAGTCTTGGCATCAAATCGCTGTAACTGATCAATCTGCTCCCCAACACCAATGTATCTAATTGGAATATTGAGCTGATCTGCTATGGAAATCACTACACCGCCCTTGGCAGTACCATCGAGCTTAGTGAGCACCAATCCATTGACTTGAGTAGCTTTGAGGAATTCTTTGGCTTGATTAATCGCATTCTGTCCTGAGGTCGCATCAAGTACGAGGAGCACCTCATGTGGGGCATCAGGAATAACCTTGCTCATAACTCTCTTGATTTTAGAGAGTTCCTCCATTAAATTTATTTTATTGTGCAATCTACCTGCTGTATCTAGAAGTACAATATCTGCTTGTCTAGCCTTAGCAGCATGCATGGTGTCATAAGCCACAGAAGAAGGATCTGCATCTTGACCTTTTTCGATGATATCGACTTGACTTCTATTTGCCCAAATTCTGAGCTGCTCTACAGATGCTGCACGAAATGTATCACCTGCACCTAAAACTACTTTTTTGCCGGACTCTTTGAACTGATAGGCTAATTTACCTATCGTAGTGGTCTTCCCTACACCATTTATCCCGACTATCATAACGACATGTGGTTTTTGAGAGAAATTTGGATAAACGGCTTCAGAAAATTTTCCTGCTAAAATTTCTTCTACTACTTCTCGTAGTTTGAGTACTAATTCGTCAAGATTATTATATTTTTCTGATTTGATCTTATCGGAAAGCGCATCTATGATTTTAATGGTCGTATCCATCCCTATATCACTAGACAAGAGAATTTGCTCGATATCATCGAGCAAATCACTGTCAATATCGGATTTGGCTAAAAAAAGTGATTTAAATTTATCAAAAAGTCCAGATTTGGTCTTTTCTAAGCCTTGTTCTAAATCTTTTTGTTTATTTTGGGTGAAATAAGCTTTGAAGGACATATCTATTTATTTCTATGCCACAAAGTTATCAAAAATAAAGTGATTCTAAGGAATTTTTATTTCATGAGTTTATCCATATCCCGCAATCTTACTTTGTAAATCCTTTTGGTCACGGAGCTCAAAGTTCCGTCTGCTTTTATAGCTTTCATAGGCTCATCATTCAAAGGATGTCTAGTATCCATAGGCTGTCCATAGAGAACTCCTAAGCTAAGTTGACCTAATAACAAATGTGGATTTTCTCCTAACTTTTTTTCAAGATTTATTGTAGTCGTATCCATAAATCGATTGAGATAATAGACCCAAGACCCATTTTCGTATCTCATTAGCGCATCTAAAGCGAGATAAAAGGTATCTTGATATTGATAAATGAAGGCTGCTTCATAATCTGGGTTGTGGTAGTTTAGCTGATATCCTCGAAAAAGCAACTCTTTACCTTTGGTAGCCATAAAACAAGTCTTTCCACAGTTTTGAAGTCTAGTGCCGACTACATTCATAATTTTAGTCGAATCATCAAATCGCGGATTTTTTTCAGGTAATATCATTAAATAATCTAATTTCTCTGAAGGAAGCAGGTAATTTATTGCGAAGGTATCCTTGCTTTGTTCTATAGAATCTATTCCCATGACATAAACCAAAGATACTTCCTCTCTAACTTTTATGGCTTGAGCCTTCATTAGAATAGACGAAAAAAGAGTAGTCAAAAACAAGAGTATAAATTTCATTGCTTCAATTTAGTTGCAAAGATAACGAAAATCTATGGATTAAATTGAATTGTCGATAATTTTTTAAAAAAATTTAGTAGGATTTACTGCCTTTTTAATTTCTAAGATAAATGCTATATTTTTGATATATTTGTCAAAATATTCGACTTTATGCGCATCAGCATCTCCCAGCAAAACTACATTCTAGGTGATTTTTCATTTAATTTCAATAAAATAGAAAACGATATAAGACGAGCTATATCTGAGCAAGTAGATTTAATCATTTTTAGTGAATTGTGCGTGACGGGTTATCCAGCTACAGATTTCTTTGAAAATTCTTTATATATGAATTATGTCGAAGAGACTTTATTAAAAATTGCCAAACTATCTGAAAACATTGGAATTCTGGTCGGAGCTCCTGCTAAAAACCCCAAAATAGAAGGAAAAGACTTATTTAACTCAGCATATTTTATGCATGAAGGACAAATCAAACAAGTCTTTCACAAAGCGCTCTTGCCGACTTACGATGTGTTCGAAGAGTATCGATACTTCGAAATGAATACAGCTATTTTTGAGTTGCTTGATTTCAAAGGTAAAAAAATTGCAGTTACTATTTGCGAAGACATTTGGAATATTGGAAACGACAACCCGCTCTATCCCATTTGTCCAATGGATGAGTTAATCAAGTTATCACCTGATTTTATGGTTAATCTATCGGCATCACCATTTTCTGCCGACCATATCGACGAAAGGAGAAAAATTGTGACTCAAAACTGTGAACGATATCAAATTCCAATGATATATTGTAATTGCATTGGTGCGCAAACAGAGATTTTGTTTGACGGAGGCTCCCTTATTGCTAATGCTCAAGGAAAGATTCTAAAAGAACTCGCTCACTTTGAAGAAGATTATTTTGCATTTGATCTAGGGTTCATTTATCAAGAAAATCCTATTGCACTTGAGCAAGTAAACAAAATTGATTATAGAATAAAGGGATTAATCATGGGCATTAGAGATTATTTTCAAAAATCTGGATTCTCTAAAGCAATTCTTGGACTCAGTGGCGGTGTAGATTCAGCCTTAACGCTTTATTTAGCCACACAAGCCCTCGGATCTGAACATGTAATGAGTTTGCTCATGCCTTCAGAATTCTCTTCCAATCATTCTATCGACGATAGTCTGAAGCTATGTGCTAATTTAAATTGTCCATTTGAAATTATCCCAATAAAAGAAATTTATAATCAATATCTGACAACTTTAGGAAATTTATTTGAAGGCTTACCTCAGGATGTGACCGAAGAGAATCTTCAAGCGAGAATTAGAGGAATGCTCCTCATGGCATATTCAAACAAAAAGGGTCATATTCTGCTCAATACCTCAAATAAAAGTGAGATGGCTGTTGGTTATGGGACTTTATATGGCGATATGTGTGGTGCTTTAGGGGTAATAGGTGATTTATATAAGACACAAGTCTATGAAATGTGCGAGTATATCAATAGAAATAGTGAAATCATCCCAAATCATATCCTTACCAAAGCTCCTAGTGCTGAGCTGAGACCCAATCAAACAGATCAGGATTCTTTGCCTCCTTATGAAGTTTTGGATGAAATTCTCTATGCGTATGTCAATGAAAATTTAGGGTTATCTCAAATATCAGCTAAGGGCTTGGATAGCGAACTAGTACTCAAAGTAATGAAAATGGTGGACAGAGCTGAATTTAAGCGATTTCAATCACCACCTATTTTAAGAATTAGCAATAAAGCCTTTGGATTTGGGAGGCGAATACCTATCGTAGCTAAATATCTTACTCAGCTTTAGGATTTCCATATTTATAGCATCAAGCTAATAAGTATTTTCTAATCAAAACTAACGAAAAGCTAAGAATAAATCATTTAAAATTCCCTGAAATTTTTGTTTTAACTGCTTTACTCGGTCTGGATTTCTTCTATAATATAGATACAAGAAACCTATCGTGAGCAGCGTCAAGAAAATCTTAAATCTTCTTAATTTGAACAAAAATCCTAAGATGGTAAATGGTAAAACCCAAATTTTTAAAAATCTCTTATTCATAATATTTTCTTTTATTTATTAACGAAACAAAGTGACATTTCCTGATTTCTGAATGACTTCATTGTCATAAGTAGTGGCTTTGATAGACCAGATATAGGTATCGGGCTGCGCTAACTCCCCCGATATTTTTCCATCCCAATAATCCGCTAAATCATTACCCGAAAAAACAAGCTCACCCCAGCGATTATATACCTCAAAGGAGTTAATTTTTTGAATATTTAAATGCTTCACAATTCCAAATCGATCATTTGTACCGTCTTTATTCGGAGAGAAGCCCGAAGGCACTAAAAGCACTGTCTTACCAAAAACATTTACCCAGACAGAATCTCGTCCTTTGCAACCATTCCCATCTGTGACTTCGATTATATATTGAGTTGTATCGGAAGGCGATGCTATAGTTCGATAATTAAATGGATTAGACAAGGCTGTTTTGGGAAACCATTCATAAGTTTCTGCAAGCGCTTCGGCAGCTAGCAAAATTTCTTGTCGTCTATAAATTGTCGTATCTGATATGGTTTTGACGAGGGGCAAGGTATCTACGAGTACAGATACAAATGTGGAATCCATAAAACAATCATTACTCACACGAAGGAAATAAGTAAAATCATTCGGAGGATATATCTGAGGCGTATCTATACTTGTATCGTTAATGAATTTATTTGGTGACCAACTATAATACAAACCACCACCTGCTTTAACTGATTTAAATTCATTTTTACAGAATCTAATTGGCGTATCAAGTATGATTTGAATAGGTTTTTGAACATTAATTCTAATGGTTTTGGTTGTTTTGCAATTGGACTGAGTAGCTACGGTAATTTCAAAATCTGTCGTATCTCTAGGATAAAGCAATACATTTTGTGCATTGGGATCAGAGATGAAGCCGTTATCGACCCAAGAGAATTTAGCCCCTGTAGAAGTTAATACTCTAATAGGTATCGTATCACCTTGACATATAAAGGCCCTATTGCCTCCAAAAGCTACAGAAGGAGGATAATTTACGATCAAAAGTGTCGAATCAATATTCTCACATCCAAAGGCATCTTTAAAAGTGACAAAATACTTCACAGTTTCTTCGGGACTAGCTATTGGGTTATAAATAGTAGCGTTTGATAGGGTTGCTGCTGGTCTCCAGAGATAGCTGACTAAATTTGGGTTCATAGAATAAGCGTACGTCTCTCCTAAACATATAGAATCCAAAGTCTTTAGTCCAGAAGTAGGAAGCGGTAGGACATTCATCAAAACTGAGTCTTTTTTTGTATAGCAATAATTCGCTACTTCGATTTCATAAAGAATTGTATCTAGGGGAAAAAATCTAGGAGAGCGAATTCTTGAATTATTCATCCAAATAGCAGGTGTCCAAGTATAGGAAGATACTTCCCCCTGATCTAATACCGCAAAACTCATTGTGTCATAAATGCATATATCTACTTCCTTTTCGGTTATCAAATCCAAGCTAGGATCTAATACCGTAACGCGAACCGTATCGAAAATTACACACTGATTGACATCTACACCTCGAACAATATAATCTGTATTGACTCTAGGTTTAGCCCGAGGGTTTTTTATTGTAGTGCTATTAAGTCCAGAACTTGGCGACCACAGATGACTAACACAAGTAGAATTTATATTGAATATGACTGAATCTCTGAAAACAATAGGTGATGGATTTAAACAGACAGAAGTAAACAGCTTTAAATTTCAGCTGAAATATCCAAAAAAGTTAACTGCATTGAGAAGCAACGTGTAGTATTACAGACAATGGAGAAGTTACCGCTACAGACTAATACATTGCGAGGAATACTCAACAATTTTTAATTTGCAATGGCGTGTTTGTAGTGTCAACTTTCAAGTCATGTCAGGGCCTTTAGCAGCCTACCCCCTAATGGCCCATTCTCTGCATAGACTTTTTAGGTAAATAAGAGTCATTACATACCTATATCGACAGTGACGATGTCTACGAAAATTAGATGGGTCATTAATTAAAAGGTTTGAAATAAACCATAAAGATCAACTACGTGAGCTTGGACAACATACTGTCGTTCAGACAAACTAGCAAATTCAACTTACAACGTTACGATCAGTATGCTTTAGTGTCAATAGCATTCCCTGGCCAAAGCTACAAATAAATCACTAAACAATCGATAGAGAACACTCTTACACGGCCAGCAACTACATACTACATACGCTACCGACGTATGGACGAGAGTTGGTGAAATAAATTCAAACAGTAAATGTACAACGTGCCGTCACTGATACGAAGGTGGATAGGTTTTGGTGTCAAATTAATATGTCCCAGTGCGGGCGTTGACATTCTTTGTCAACC
>JALOMB010000012.1 GCA_025455685.1 Chitinophagales bacterium
GAACTTTAAAAATGAAGCATAGAATTAAGAATAATTTTGTCGAATTAAAAAATAAAATTTGTAAGAAATTACTATATTTGCGAGATGAAATCAATAGGTAATCGATTGTTTAGTTTTCTTCTCGTTATATTACTTGGATTCTTAAGTTGCGAACGAAAATCAAATCAATTAAGTCAGGAAGAATCCCTACCCAAGGAGCTTATTGAGATTCAAGATTCTTTGACTATAAATCCAAAAGATGCTAGACAATACTTCAAAAGAGCTCTGTATTATTGGGGTCAAAACGAAAATGAAAAAGCGCTCCTAGATTTCTATAATGCAACAAAATATGATTCTACTAATCCAGTTTATTTTGAAAAATTAGCAGATTTCTTCGTAGAGACCACTAATTTGGAAAGAGCCGCAGGCGCTTTAGGCTTTTGTATCAAGCTCGATAACCGAAATCCAATGTATTATCTTAAATTAGGCAAGATAAACCTCTATATAAAAGACTATTCCAAAGCTTTATCGAATTTTAATGATGCGCTAAAATTAGATAAATACGCACCTGAGCCTTATTTTTATAAGGGAATTCTACAAAAGGAAATCGGTGATACAGCCAAGGCAATTTCTAGCTTTATAACTGCTTCAGAGCAGGATCCTACCTGGGACGAGCCTTTTCAGCAAATTGGACTAATTTATTTGGCTCAAAAAAATCCCCTTGCCTTGACTTATTTCGATAATTCCATTAAAGTAAACCCTAAAAATATGTCTGCTAGAATGAATAAAGCCTATTTTTATGTTTTGACCAAGAAGTATGAGGCAGCGATCCCAATTTACGAAGATATAATCAATAATAACCCCCTATATGTCGATGCTGTTTACAATTTAGGCATTGTGTATCATAAGCAGGGTAACAAGCAAAAAGCTATTGCATTTTTCGAAAAGTGTATCCAAATTCAAAGTAATTATACAAAAGCTTATGTCATGCTCAGTAAACTTATCCACGATAAAGCAAAATCAAAATCCTATCGTGAAACCGCTTTAAAGCTAGATCCAACATTGAAAGATGAAATTTTTTCAACAGAATAAAAAAAAATGATTATCTTTGCACCCTAAAACATAAGAAATGTCTAGAATTTGTGAATTAACCAATAAAAAGCCTTTAAAAGGTCATTATGTCTCACATTCCAATGTGAAGACTAATAGAAAATTTTATCCAAATTTAAAAACTAAAAAAATGTTTGTCCCTGAGTTAAATCAGTGGATACAGGTGAAATTAAGTATGCATGCACTTAGATGTATCAATAAAGTAGGCCTATACCAATATTTAAAAGATCTCGAAAAATCAAATAATTAATCATATGGCAAAGAAAGCAAAAGGTAATCGCGTTCAAGTTATATTAGAGTGCACAGAGCATAAGGACTCAGGTATGGCTGGCATGTCTCGCTACATTACCAAAAAAAATAGAAAAAATACGCCAGACAGAATAGAATTAAAGAAATTTAATCCTGTGCTTAAGCGATATACTATTCACAAAGAAATTAAATAATACCCAATATGGCAAAAGTATCGAAAAACGCGAAAACTAACCGTCAAGCTCAAGAAGGTTCTAAAGACTACGTTAAAGTCATCACTGCTGAAAAATCAGAAGTAACAGGCTCTTATCAGTTTAGAAAAAAAATCATTCACAAAGATTTAGTAAAAGACTATTTGGATAAGAAGAGTAAATAAAACACTCTTTTCTTATTTAAATATATAAAGCCTTCTCTATAGAAGGCTTTTTGTGTTTAGGAATCCTTGTCTTGAACATGTTAGCTTTTCTTGGTTTTCTAAACGCTTGAGGTATTTATGCAAATAGAAAATCAATATCATCAACGCTGAGGTTTTTTATGAAGCCTTCATCTTCTTGAATAAGGTCTTCTTGAAGCTTTAGTTTCCTTTCTTGTAGTTGGATAATTCGCTCCTCTATAGTGTCCCGACAAATCAATCGGTAAGCAAAAACCTTCTCTTTTTGACCAATTCTATAGACTCTATCAATTGCTTGTTGTTCTATGAATTTATTCCACCAAGGGTCAATTAAGAAAACATAGTTGGCTTTTGTAAGGGTAATACCCATATTTCCAGATTTGAGGGATATTACAAATACGGGAACTCTATTGGAATCATCTTGGAATTTATTGACTAATTCTTGTCTCTTTTCCTGAGCCACAGAGCCATCAAAGAAATAATAAGGAATCTTATCATCTTCAAGTCTCTTTTTAATTACTGATAAAGTATTTAGGAACTGAGAGAAAACTATGATTTTATTTTTTACAGCAACGTTATGCGCTAATTCCAGATTAGATAATCCATGCTGCTTGCTTTGATGGAGTATATCTCTAATCTGATCCATGAGTAAATCTATTTTAATCGATTCTTGCGTTTGTATAGAAAATTCTTGAATATTTGAAGGGTCACTACATACGATTCTTAGCTTTTGAATCGCCTCTAAAACTCCTAATTTGGAAGCCCCAATGCCTTTTTCTTTGATATCCATGATTACTTTTTCTTTAATGCTTTTTTTGATTAAATCATAGAGTTTTCGCTGTGTTTCCCCCATGTCACAGTATAATATGGATTCTGTTTTCTCTGGCAATTCATCTAAAACTTTTTCTTTTGTTCTTCTTAAATTGATGAAAGAAGAAATTTTTTGTAATTGTTTAATTTTATTCTCATCTCTATGAATATCAATAGGATCGGCATACTCTTTTCGAAAAAAAGATTCATTTGCAAAGAAATTGGGCATGATAAATTCATACTGAGGATATAAATCCATTGTAGAATTCATAACAGGGGTGCCGGAGAGGAGTATTTTCATTTTTGCTTGAAGCTGTAAAATGGCCTTTGTGGTTTGTGCAGCTGGATTTTTGATATAATGACTCTCATCGAGCACTATAGTATTCCATTGAATCATCGCTAAATTATCGATATCAGCCCGAGCAGTTTGATAGCTTGTGATTATAGCTTTAGCTTCATGAAATTCTTGGGAAGAGATATTTCGGTCTTGTCTATGATATACATAGGAAGATAACCCTATTCCGAAGTTTTCGAGTTCCTTTTTCCAATTGTACATAAGTCCTGCAGGCGCAATGATTAGATGCTTTCCAGGATGTTTTAAATTCATATAACCTAAAAAAGTAATGGTCTGAATCGTTTTACCTAGTCCCATATCATCGCTGAGCAAAGCCCCTGAAAACACCTCACTAATCAAAACCATCCATTCTACCCCTTTGGCTTGATAAGGTCTAAGGTCAGCATTCACGTAATTTTCTATTGCTATTTGTGTGGTAGGGTTGTTTTGATATTGCGCCCATTTGTCTTTCCATTGGGCTATATCTATTCCTAAATCCAAGTTTTGAAAGAGTTGCGCGTGTTTGGATTGATTAGAAAAAATCAATAAAAATTTATTTAACCAGATATGTTCTGCTTCGAAAATTAGATGCTTTATGATTAATCCATAATCCTCTAGCCAATCATCAGGGAGTACACCCATTGTTTCATCTTGAAGCATCACAAATTTTTGACGATTCATAATTGTTTTTTGCAATTCCTTGTTTGGTATGATATTAGTGCCGAAACGAACCTCAAGTTTTACAGCACATAAAGGTGCGTCTTTTTTGTCTATTACATCAAATCTAGTCTCGATAGGAAATGGGCTATAACGGAAATGCCTTAGTAGTTCCATTCCTTCGATTCGAATTCCCTGGTCGAGAAGTCGATGATAGAAATGCAGAAACCAATTTTTATTCTTGGCTTGCTCTATAGTTAAATATAATAAATTTGGTTTTTGTGCTTGAAATGCTTCATGGGACTGAATTAAATCATCTAAGAGTCGTTTTTCTATTTGCTCATTTTGCTCATAATGCAAGGCATATGAACCTGTATAATGAATCATGGAGCGTGAATCGTTTACTTCCTTAATAAAATAATCATATACAAAGGAGGGTACAATATTGAGAAAGCCCTGACTCTCGCTTAAGTGAATGCATAAGGATGGATCGGCTTTGACAAGCATAGGAGTGAAAATTTCATCAGTCAAGATTTCGATTTGAAATTCATTGGGCTTTATGATTTTCTGAGCGAAGGCTTCATAGTCAATTCTTAAGTCGTCTGAGATATGACTCCTGATAAATTCAAGTGCATTAAAATGTGCATGCCGAATCATATATAAGTCCTTGTCATAATAGATAAAAAATCCAAATCTATGATATTCCCCTTCTTCCAAAGAATTTCCATCGATATCAAAGAGTAATTTGATTCGAATAGCATAGTCTTCGCCTTTGATCAATTTTATCTTAGTATTGAGTTTTCTAAAGTATATAGTTGTATCTTTTTGAATTGGATTCTTTTCAGGAAGTTCGATACGAGAATAAAAAAGTAAACTATCGAAGTGTCTTTGTAAGTAGTCGAAGCCATTATAGATGTGGTTTCGTGTGATAGCATTTAGTTTTTTATTTAATGCTTCTCCTTGAAGGCTGAGTGAAAGAGATTGTTGTTTGCTACTGCGGACTTGAAGAAAATAGTTATGTTCAAAGTATTTCAATAAACTCAGATACACCTTTTCAGGCCAATTAATTTCTAAGTTTTTTTCTTTTTGAAAAGGGGTAAACTGAATACCATTTTGTAAGTTCTTAGGATCAAAGCTAATGATTTCAAAGCAATTTTTAGCTTCGGTAATACGCGAAGGAATAAAGCAGATTCTTTTGGTTAAGGGCATTTAGTTATGTTTGTGTAGGACAAAAATAGTTTTTTTATGGATTCAAGCGATTAAAGATTATCAACAAAATGCTTGTATTTTCATATTTTTCAACCTGAGCCTTTTTACATTTACAATATACCCTATTATGGTTGCAAGATTATGTTGATTTTCTATTGCTTAGACCAATAAATATCCTGGCTTGAGCAATAAGGGAATTTCTTCTAAGTCAGTCATAGACCTCTTGTCGAAAGTGAAATTTAGCTCATATAAATCATCAGCTATATAATAAGATAGGAAAACTTCATTTTTCATTTCAAATACTTCATCCATCAAAGTTTCAAAGGGTTTGGCACTAAGCTCTGATAGGGCTTCGATGAAATACCTTAGCGTAGAAGTGACTTGCCCTTTATCATCATATGCAGAAGTGGTAATCAAGATATTTCTAATGGAAATTTGTTTACAATTCAACAGATTTATTTGAAATACCCCTTCTTCTTGAGGTACAATAGCTAAGAATATGTCTTTTGATATAGGAATCTGAATATCCTTTTTCATTATTTATGTAGCAGGTAAAATTTTGGTAGTACATTCCCCAAATCCGATTCTAAAGCCATCAGCCTGAGCATAACCTATTAAAGTACAGACATCGTGATCTAGTAAAAAAGTTCTCTCAGTACCATCATTCATTTTTAGAGGTTTTGTTCCTTGCCAAGCGAGTTCGAGCATAGATCCAAACTGATGGGGCTCTGGACCTGAAATTGTTCCTGATGCCATCATGTCACCAACGTTTAGATTACAGCCATTGACGGTATGATGTGCTAGCTGCTGTGCCATAGACCAATACATAAATTTAAAATTCGATTGAACGATTGATTGTTTGAGTTTGGCATTGCTAATGATGACTTCTAAGTTGATATCAAAATTATAATTGCCCTCGTATTTAAGATAATCCAATACTTCAGGCGATTGGGGCTCTTGTGGTACAGAGAAGGGCGCCAAAGCCTCTAGGGTTACTACCCATGGGGAAATCACTGAAGCGAAATTTTTAGCGAGAAATGGTCCAAGGGGAACGTATTCCCAAGCTTGAATATCACGAGCAGATAAATCATTAAATAAAACTAAACCAAAAATATGATCATAGGCATTTTTTACCGATACGCTTTCTCCTAAGTTAGTAGGTTTCCCTACGATGAAGGCTACTTCAAGTTCAAAATCAAGTCTTTGACTTGGTCCGAAAATTGGTGTAGTAGCACCTTTGGGCATTGATTGACCCTTTGGTCTATGTACTTCAGTCCCACTGACTACAATTGAAGAGGCTCTACCGTGATAGCCCACAGGTAAATGTCTCCAATTAGGGAGCAGAGCATTTTCTGGGTCTCGAAACATTTTTCCTACATTGGTAGCATGATCTATCGATGAATAAAAATCAGTATAATCTTTGACAGATACAGGCATATACATCGTTGCTTCACTCATTGAGTCTAGGTAGCTAACTTTATTGCTGTTTGACTGTAATTTATGATTATCAATATGAAGTAAATGCTGAATATCCAATCTGAACTTTGAAGTTGTATCTTTGCCTAAAGCTATAAAATCGTTTAAGGTATCTTGAAGCAAAACTTCAGGCCTTGGAAATTCAAGATATTTATCAGCGACCAAAGTGGCTAAATCTAAAATGTAATTTCCTATGGCACAGCCAACTCTTTTTGATTTGGATGGAGTAGTGTAAATTCCAAATGGAATGTTTTGAATAGGAAAATGGGTAGTCGCTTCGTATTGAATCCAAGATTTCATAAATGTAAATTGTATAAAAAGAGGTAATTATTTAGAGAAATGAGGTAAAATTAAATCAGTCCATTGTTCAAGCCTTTCTTGAGTCATTTCGTCTTGATTGTCCACATCGATAAGTAAACCGACAAGTTGGCCGTCAATTTCGGCTTTGCTCGCATCATATTCATAGCCTTTGATAGGCCACTGTCCTACTATATTGGCACCATTTTTTTTAGCAATTTCATAAAAGACACCTAAAGCATCACCAAAATAAAAACTATAGCCGTATTGGTCTCCAAGCCCAAAGAAAGCTATGGTTTTTCCAATAAAATTAACTTGTCCAAATTTAGGTAAAAACACTTCCCAATCACCTTGTAATTCGCCATCATACCAGGTTGGCATACCGATAATAAGCAGATCATATGCTTGTAAATCTTGAGGTTCTTTTTTGTATATTTCATGTATGTCTATCTCCAAATCAGAATTCTTGGCTATTAAAATTTCTTTTAATTCTTGCGCTATACGCTCTGTATTTCCGGTGTCTGTACCATAGAAAAGCCCTATTTTTCGGCCCATATTATTCATTTTTAATTTTATATTTAGTAAAATTTTCTTTCATCATAGCTAGGGCTTTGATTAGAATATCATCTATTTGATTGATGATTCGATAAAACCCTTTGCTTCCATATAGCCCTCGAGCAATATTTGCGCGGACTACATGATCTATTTGTCTTGCTGATGAATCATAAGACGCTTGGATAAATTCAATTGAATCTGCCTGACACAAGGATTTTATTTCATTTTTCATAGAAGCATCAAGCGAAAATTTCTGAATAAAATCGTCTATAGTTGGATAAGTAACAAGCATCGAGTCTCTTTTTTCAAGCCCATATTTATTGGATAAATCATTTAATATATTCTTTCTAAACATCTTGAAGTATAAATCACTATATTTCATCGTATCTATAGGTACATATATATCAGGCATGATACCGCCCCCGCCGAAAACTTTTCGTTTGTTTTTCGTTAACTTCATTAGGGAATCAGGAGGATGAAAAGTATCTTTTTTGTTTAGAATTCCTTTTTGAGCGCGATCTAGAATTTCACTTCTATATTCTTTTAGTTCGCCTTTGACAAATGGCTTCTGAATTAAACGACCCGTAGGAGTAAAGTATTCGGCAGTGGTAAGTCTAAGCTCGGATTTGTCTATCAAAGTAAATCTATTTTGTACTAGTCCTTTTCCGAAAGATCTTCTGCCGATGATCATACCTCGATCTAAATCTTGAATAGCACCTGCGACAATTTCAGAAGCAGAGGCTGAGTTTTCATTTATGAGAATAATGAGTTTTCCTTTTTCCATGAGCGCACCACCTAAAGCACGGTATTCTGTTTTCGGTGAATTCAATCCCTTGGTAAATACGACGAGTTCATTCATAGGTACGAATTGCCCTACAACGCCAACAGCTGCATTGAGATAGCCGCCAGAGTTGTTTTGTAAATCCAGAATTAATTGTTTCATACCTTGGGCTTGTAGCTCTTTGATTCCGGATATAAGCTCTTCTTCTGTAGTTCCAGAAAACTTATTGATTTTGATATAGCCTGTATTGGCATCGAGCATCATGACGATATCTACAGAGTTCAAAGGAATAATGTCTCTTATTACTTTAAAATTAAGTAATTTGTCTCTTCGAAGCATCGTGAGATTGACTGCTGTACCTTTTTTGCCTCTAAGCCTAGAAATGTAGTCTTCATCTTTTTTATGGGAACCAGCGAAAAGAGAATCATTAATTAAGATGAGTTTATCTCCTATGGATATACCTACTTTTTCAGAGGGGCCCTGAGCAATGACATCTAAGACATTTAAGGTGTCTTTGATAATGCGAAAAGAGATACCGACTCCTTCAAAATTACCTTTTAACTTATCATTCTCAGAATTAGATTCTTTAGCTTCGAGATAACTAGAGTGAGGGTCGAGCTCTTCTAGAGATTTCTTAATAGCTGTTTCTATGATTTTAGAGATGTCTAAGGAATCATAATATTTGTTTTCTAATAAAGTAAAATACTGAGCAAATTTCTTAAACTGCATAGCACTTCTAGGGTCTTGAGCTTGACAAGGTTGGTATATCACCACAAAGAATAAGAATAAGAATTTACAACGAAAAAGAGACATAGTTTTCAAGCATCAATGATTTAGATTACAAATTTAATCGTTTATGGATTAGCAATTGGCATTTTACCAAAAATTAACTTTTTAATAGAAGAGATTCATCTAGGAATTTTCCTGTGATGCTTTTTTTGTTTTTGGCAATATCCCAAGGTGTGCCTGTTGCGACTACTTGTCCGCCTTGGTCACCACCTTCAGGACCCATGTCGATGATATAGTCTGCTTTTAAGATTACTTCTATATTATGTTCGATGACGAGCACACTATTGCCTTTTTCTACTAAGCGGTCTAAAACATCAAACAGAATTTCAATGTCTTGAAAATGCAGACCTGTAGTAGGTTCGTCTAAAATGTATAAGGTGTTTCCAGTGTCTTTTTTGCAGAGTTCGCTTGCAAGTTTGACACGTTGTGCTTCGCCTCCAGATAGCGTAGTGGATGATTGGCCAAGCTTGATATAGCCTAAACCTACATCATTTAGCGCTTTAATTTTAGAGAATATCGAGGGAATTGATTCGAAGAAATTCATGGCTTCTTCGACAGAGAGATTGAGTACATCTGAAATTGAATGAAACTTGTATCGTATATCTAAGGTTTCTTTATTATATCGTTTAGTTTGACAGACGTCACAAGGTACGAGGATATTAGGAAGGAAGCCCATTTCTACACTCACCATACCGCCTCCCATACATTTTTCACATCGACCTCCTGAGACATTAAAGCTAAATCGTCCAGGCTTAAATCCTCTGATTTTAGATTCTACAGTATCAGCATATAGCGCTCTAATTGCGTCGAATACTTTGATATAAGTTGCAGGATTTGAGCGAGGGGTTCGACCAATTGGAGATTGATCTACATTGATTACTTTGTCAATTTTTTCTATGCCTTTTATCTGATCAAAAGGCAGCGGGAATGTATGGGCATGATAGAGTGATTTAGCCAAATAAGGGTAGAGGGTGTGATTTATCAATGAGGATTTTCCTGAGCCAGAGACACCTGTGATAAGGCATAAAACACCTTTTGGTATTTTAATATCAATGTTTTTTAAATTGTTTCCTTTAGCGCCTGTCAAGGTAATGAATCCATTTGGCTTGCGGTAATGTTCAGGTAATTTTATTTTAACTCTACCGCTTAAATAATTAGCAGTCGAAGATTTAATTTTGACAAACTCTTTTGGAGCGCCTTGGGCTACTATTTGTCCTCCAAAGCTACCTGCTCCGGGACCAATATCTATAATGTAGTCAGCAGACTCCATGATTTCTTTGTCATGCTCTACTACGATTACGGTATTGCCTATGTCTCTGAGGTTTTTCAGTGATTCAATTAATTTTTGATTGTCTCTTTGATGTAAGCCAATTGATGGTTCATCTAAAATATAGGTAACCCCTTCTAGCTTTGAACCTACTTGTGTAGCGAGTCTAATCCGCTGTGCTTCCCCGCCAGAGAGGGTTCTGGTCTGTCGATCTAGCGTAAGATACCCTAGTCCCACATCATGCGTAAAAGTGAGTCTATTAGTTATTTCTTCGATAATGTCTTTAGCGATTTTTTTCTGAGCATCAGATAGTAGATTATTTAGATTTTTAGCCCAATCCAAAGCATTAGCGATATTCATTTGGGTAACTTGCGCTATATTTTTATCGTCTATTTTAAAATATAATGATTCTTTCTTAAGCCTAGTGCCTTGACAGGTATCACAAGTAGTTGCACTGAGGTAAGTCTCAGCCCATTTCTTGATGCTGGGGGATTGAGAATTTTTATAATTCTTATATACTAAATTAGCGATATTAGGCATATCTAAATCATTCGGATCGAATTGGCCAGATTCATTGCCAAAAATTATCTGGTTTCGTTGAGAAAGACTAAGATTCCCAATTGGCGCATTCATATCAATCTTCAGCTTTTTGCATAGTTGTGTTAGGATTTTCCATATACCGGCATCGTTTTGAGCACCAAGTGGATCAATTCCTGAATCATTAATGGAAAAATCAAGCTTGAGCATTTTATCTATATCGGGCAAAAGAAACACACCCATTCCTTGACAATTAGGACAAGCGCCCGATGGGGAGTTAAATGAAAAAGTATTAGAAGAGGGTTCTGGATAGGAAATTCCATGTTCAATATCCATGAGATTTTTAGAAAAATAAGTAAATTCGTTATCTTTATTAAATATTCTCAGTGTAGATTTGTTTTGAGCGAAGGTTTTTTTAATGAGTTCCAAAAGCCTTGGTTCTTTATCTTGGTTTAGCGTAAATTTATCCAAAACTACATCGATATGATGTATTTTATATCGATCTACTTGCATTTTAGGGACCAATCTCTCAAAGTGACCATCTATCCATACTTCAGTATATCCTTTTTTTAGCAATTGCTCAAATAGCTCTCTGTAATGGCCTTTTCTCGCTACTATAAGTGGAAGGGTAATGGTAATTTTTTGATGTATAAAT
Organism: Chitinophagales bacterium; assembly: GCA_025455685.1. GTDB lineage: Bacteria > Bacteroidota > Bacteroidia > Chitinophagales > JADJOU01 > JALOMB01. The sequence goes on from JALOMB010000012.1 coordinate 11,097, forward strand.
TTTTCTATAATTTTTTGTGCAATTTGTGATTCATTGAATTTTTCCATAGGTTTTCCTGATAAATAGGAGTATGGCGTAGCTACTTTAGCAAAGAGCAAACGAAGAAAATCATATACTTCTGTAATCGTACCTACAGTAGAACGTGGATTTTTATTGACTGTTTTCTGTTCTATACTTATGACAGGGCTTAGTCCTGTGATTTGATCGACGTCAGGGCGTTCGATACCTCCGATAAACTGCCGCGCATAAGTCGAGAAACTTTCTAAATATCTACGTTGCCCTTCACGATATATGGTTTCAAAGGCAAGAGAACTTTTGCCACTCCCACTGATACCTGTGATGACAGTGAGTTTGTTTTTGGGGATTTTGACGACAATGTCTTTTAAATTATGCTCTCTAGCTCCTGTTATTTCTATATAATCAAAAGGACTATGACTCAGAGAATTTTTCATGTATAATTCTGGGAAGTTCTATTTGTTAACCGTTCATAGATTTGAGAAACTCTTCGTTGTCCTTGGTGTTTTTTATGTTGTTGAGTATGAATTTCATGGATTCATCAGAAGTCATATCATTCATGTGGGCTCTAAGTATATTGACGCGCTGAAGGGTATCTCGGTGTATGAGCAAATCGTCTTTTCGGGTAGAAGATTGGACTAAATCAATAGCAGGATAAACCCTTTTATTAGATAGCTTTCTATCTAATTGAAGCTCCATATTTCCAGTTCCTTTAAATTCTTCGAAAATTACTTCATCCATTCTAGAGCCCGTATCGACTAGGGCTGTAGCTATAACTGTGAGGGAGCCGCCATTTTCAATATTTCTCGCTGCTCCGAAGAATTGCTTTGGTTTTTGCATTGCGTTTGCTTCAACACCGCCCGAAAGCACTTTTCCGGATGAAGGTGCTACGGTATTATAGGCTCGAGCAAGTCTCGTAAGAGAATCCATAAGAATTACTACATCCATGCCTGATTCAACGAGTCTTTTAGATTTTTGCAACACCAAATTAGATACTTTGACATGTCTATCTGCTGGCTCATCGAAGGTAGAAGCAATAACTTCTGCCTTTACCGAGCGCTGCATATCCGTAACTTCTTCGGGACGCTCATCTATGAGTAATACAATGAGATAAACTTCAGGGTGATTTGTAGCAATAGAATTGGCTAAATCTTTTAGAATAGTGGTTTTACCAACTTTTGGTTGAGCGACTATCATACCACGCTGACCCTTACCTATAGGACAAAACAAATCCATAATACGCCCGGTGTAGTTTTGAGTCGTACTTAGATTGAATTTTTCATTTGGGAAGAGTGGCGTCAAATAATCAAAGGGAATTCTATCCTTGACTAAATCTGGATCTAATCCGTTGATTTTTATAACTTTGTGAAGTGCAAAATATCGTTCGCCTTCTTTTGGTGGACGAATAGTACAAAGAACCGTATCACCAGTCTTTAAACCAAAGGTTTTAATTATAGCTTGACCGACAAAGACATCATCAGGCGATGGAAGATAGTTATAATCAGAAGACCTTAAAAACCCATAGTTATCTGAGGTCATTTCCAAAATTCCCTCCGCCGTAACTTTACCTTCTAAATGCTCCAATACTTTTGCTTTAATTTCATGGAGCATTCTTTGTTGCTCTTGCAACTGAAGCTGAGCTTGTCTTTGAGCTTCCTTATTGATTTGATCCTGAGAAATGGCCAAGGGACTTGTATTCGATTCTAGGGTGTTGGTTTCTTCAGGCTTAACTAGATGATTATTTGATTGATTTTCTAATAAATCATCTGTTTTCTCTTGAGTTTTTTTGTCCTTATGGGTAAATTTGTTTTTTTGTTTGATCTTATTTCTTGCATCAATGTTTACTGCATTTGTTTGATAATCATGAATCAAAGTCTGCGTTTCATTTTCTATTGTTTTATCAATTGTAATAACATTTGATGTGGTTTCTTGCTTATTTTCTATGAGGTCGAGCAAAGTAGCTTCTTCTACTTTTGCTTTAGGTTTACGTCCTCTTTTTTTAGGGATATTATTATTGATTTCCTCTGTATTTATAGGTTCCTCAACGCTATCATTTTTTGTGTCGATAGTTTTTTCTTTGAAACGCTCTTTTAACTCATTAGGAATTAGATTAAGCGGTTTCTTGGGTGTCAAGGCTTTTGGATTTTCATTTGATAGTCCATCAGAGTTCTTAAGAATAGTTTTGTTATTGGAAGTTTTGGCAATGCGCTTTCTTTTGCCTGATGAATCATTTAAATCAGAGAATGACATAAGAAGTATTGAATTTAATTAAAAAAGTAATATATTTAATATTTGCAGAAAATCAAGAAATAATATGGAACAAGAAAATTAAACAGCAAGCTGTTTTTTAGAATTGAGTGCAAATATATATAAAAAAAAACATTTGAACTTTAAAAATTTATTTTCAAACTTATTATAAATTTAATTCAATAATTTGATTCGCTTTGATTTCAAATGATTTTTCAAAAGTAGATTTTTGTGAAAAGCTTTTTTTGCTTCGATATATGACTTTGTATTTTCCTTGAGGTAAATAAAAAAGCTCTTGATTTCGATCTGTCAAGGAAACTAATCTTTCTAAATTTCCTTGATCTCTATAGATGTCCGCATAGACTTTATAATCTTTGTATAATCTTATAGCGCCTATATCTTTTATGTTTAACGTAAGGCTTTGTCCTTTTTGGATCTGAAAATCTATAAAAGGCAGTCCAGGTATATCAGTTATCATGCGATAGCCTCCATCGAGCAAAAATACAGAGTCTCTTTTGTCACTAAAAAATATAGGTTGATCTTCATACAAAATTTGATAGTTTATTTTTTGATCTAAAAAAGTCGGCAGCTCAATATAGACCCTATTTATAGGCAAATACATAGATAATTGATGAAACTTTCCTCCTTGTAAGTCAAACTCTTTTGTGGTTTCATAAGGTAGCGTAGCTACAGATACCTTGATCTTAGGCACGTGCTTCATCGTAAATGTATCGGGTAAATTAGAGGCTTTATGAATATGATGAATTGATTGCATTAAAATGGAGTCATTGGGTTCAGATATACTAAAGGCGATATCGGTAAAACTATTAACTGTTAATGGATTTTTTAAATTTAAGGATAATCGATTCATATTGAGCATAGATTTGAACTTAGATTTTAGTTCTGCTTCCAAATCTAACTCAGAGCGAATATTGACTACCTCACCGATACAGTCTATTTTTTTGAGTTCAAATTCACTCAATCCTAATCCGAAAACTAACGGCTTAACATCTATTCGGTAATCAATGAGCTTCTCTACAATAGCACAAGGATTTACTGCAGGACAGCTTTCTACTCCGTCTGTAATAAGAACTAATATATTTTGCTCAGAAAAACAACCTAGATCATTAGATGCCTGCTCCAAAGCATAAGTCAAAGGTGTTTGACCTTGACATTTAATAGTTTGAAGTTTCTTTTCTATCATGACTGCAGAATTATATTCTATAGGCACTTCGAGATAAGAATCTTCACAATCATTTGCAGAAACAGGACTTCTCGAGCCATATACCCTGAGCCCAACTTTAGCTTTATATTGAAGTTGTATTTCTCTACTAAGTTTAGCGACAATTCTACGAGTGGCTTCCCACATCGTCTTATTCTTCCAAGTTTGATTCATAGAATGAGATGCATCTAACACAAAGAGAACGCGATAGTCATTTTCTTCACAGAGCTGTGCCTGACCGGAAAAAAGCAAAAGTTGTAACCCTAGAAATACAAATCGCTTCTTCATAATTCGAAACTTAAAATTTCTAATGCATTACAACTAAACTTTTTTATTTTAGTATATTTGCTATGGTCTTTCTTAAGCTTGTACCAAATATTTGAATTTCCTGAAGGTGTCATGAACATATGAATGCCTTTATCAATGGTTTTTTGAAGGATAAGGTCTTTTTCGTGAAAAATGGAGAGAATAGATTCACTCGGAATTTTTAGTTTTAAGAAACATGGTTCTTTTTCTTTTATCAAAGATAAGTCTCTATGTGACTTTAGGATTTTTGGATCTTGATAATAATCCAAGATTTGGTGGGTCAAAATAGATTCTGAACTTTGGATAAGCGTCAAATATTGGAATGAAGGCGCTTGAAGCTTTTTCATATTTTTATCATAGTACCAGGCTTTTTTATGTAAGTCGAAGCTATCCTTGAGTATTAAGGTATATGAAAAATCCTGATGGGTGTCTCTAATGTATTTTATATTTGGAATATCTATAGCAGGATAGACGTGAATTTTTAATCCATAATCCAATTGAGAATTGATCCATAACGTATCTAAGTGATTTTTGGAAGCAGAGATATAGGTGTTAATATCTTCACCTGTATGAGTATTATAGAGGGTAAATGGGATGTTTGGAATAATTTGTTTTGCAGAATCATAAAATTGAATAGTCATGGAGGTTTTTTTGGTCGCTTGACTCACAATTTTAGTGAGTTTAGTTTTGAAGTCTTTTTCATCGTTTGCATTGATGAAGGTGCCTATACAAGTTAAGTATTTCGCAGTAATAGAATCGACAGAAAATCCAAGAATATATGGGGAAACTATGATTTTTTTCTTAGTTAGCGCCTCTGATACAGCACAGGGATCCCCTTGGCAGGTTTCTCGACCGTCTGTGACTAAAATTAAAATATTCTGTTGGTTTTTTTTAGAGTTGAAGTCTTGCTCTGATGAGGTCAAAGCATAAGCAATAGGTGTTTGACCTAGCGGTTTAATCTTGGACAATGAGTCCAAAACTTCATTTGTAGTGAAACTATTATTGAAGTCCAATATTAACTTTGAATCATCACATCGATTCTGATTCTTGTGATATTGATGTCCGAGTAAACGCACTGCGTATAAGGTATTGGTATTTTTTTCTAAAACAGAGTCAATTAAATGATTGATCGTCTGTATGGCAATGTCGAATTTAGACTGAGCACCTATTTTTTCTTTCATAGATCCAGAACAATCTAGAACAAATAAAATTTTCTTAGTGAAGTCTTGTTGCGCGTGCCCTAAAACCCAAAAACCAAGAAGCCAAAATGTTACTAATATTTTCAATAATCTAATAAATCTGAAGGTAACTGATTCATTGCTGATTCGAACTGAGCTTGGTTTGGAGCATTTCCATGCCATTTGTGACTGTTTTCCATATAGTCCACGCCTTTGCCCATTACGGTGTGTAGTAATACACAAACAGGTTGATTTTGCTTAGCTTTGATAGATTTTAAACGTGCAGTGACTAAGTCATAATCATTGGCATCAGTTATGATTTCTACTTCCCATCCGAAACTTTTCCATTTTTCAGCCAAATCTCTATTATTCATTACATCTTGTGTCCTGCCATCGATTTGAATACCATTGACATCGATCATCGCTATGAGATTATCGAGTTTATGATGTGCCGCAAAACTCGCTGCTTCCCATATTTGCCCTTCTTGTTGTTCCCCATCACCCATCAGGACGAAAACTTTATTTTTTTCATGGGCCAATCTTTTGGCTAAGGCTGCACCAGCAGCGACAGAAAGCCCTTGACCTAAAGAGCCTGAAGCAACCCGAACCCCTGGTAAATGCTCATAAGGCGTAGGATGACCCTGTAGTCTTGAATTGATTTGTCTAAAAGTAGCTAACTCCCGCACCTCAAAATATCCAATACGAGCTAATACACTATACCAAACAGGTGAAATGTGACCATTTGATAGGAAAAACATATCCTCATTTTGCCCATTCATTCGAAATTCTGAATGTAAATCCATGACGTCTAAATACAAACTCACTAATGTTTCAACACAACCAAGTGAACCGCCAGGATGACCAGATTTAGCTTCATAAACCATACGTACGATATCCCTTCTTACTTGCTGCGCAAGAGTTTTAGGAGAAATTTCAATGTTTTTTGTCATTTCTTTAAACTTTTAAACTTTTTATTTGTTCTAAAAGATACAAAGATGTGAAAACTTTTTTTATTTTATTAAAAAAAATACACTATTTTTGTTCAAATTTATATTCTTATGAAAGCGGTCAATAATTTTTTTTCGGTAGTTTTTTTTGTTTTTATATTAAATACGTCACTTATCGCTAACGATGAAGGCAAACATATTCCCAAAAAAGAATCAGCTATTCAATTTCCGCTAAAAATAACTGATTTAAATGTTTACTCTGTGTCATTGATTAGAATGTTTAGTCAGGCTAATGAGATCAAAACAAATAGATTTATCGATTTAAAACTCAAAAATCATAGCTTAAGGTTCAAGAATATTTCCGAAGACCAAAGCATTTGGATCGTTAAAAATAAAGAATACCAAAAAATCAAGCCGCTTGGACAGTTCTGATAAAGCATCATGTATTGCAAGGACATTGGCTTAGTCATTCAAAATACAAAGTTTTCTGATACTTCTTTAATCATCAAAGTTTTTACCAGAACCTATGGTTTGTTGAGCTTTATGGTTAAGTCTGCTCGAAGTCAAAAATCAAAAAATGCTTCAGTGCTCCTCAAGCCTATGAATATACTCTCTATAAGTTTTATTTATAGAGAATCGAGAAATCTCCAAACCATCAGCGAGTTTAATGGAGATTGGTCTATATATCATATAGCAGACTTTGAAATGATTATGCAATTGGTCTGGATCAATGAACTATTGCAACAAATCTTTAAGGAAGCTTATTATCAGGATTCACAGCTATTTGATTTTATAGAATCTGAACTAAAAATGTCACAATCAAAAAAGGACAAATATTTTTATATTAGTTTTACATTAAGGTTATTGCAGCATTTTGGACTCTTGTCTCCTTCAGCGGCACAAGTCACTTCTGAGCTCATGCTCACGCCACGCTACCTTTCCATTCTAGAATCTTTGCTTGAGCCAAACAGCGAAATTTACCAAATAGAACCTGAAGATAAAAAAACTATTGTTGAAGCGCTTAAAAAAGTCTTGGCTCAACAATTAAACATCTCTCCTAAAATGTGGTCGGAATCTATATTTAATCAAATAATTTTGACTTGAAAAAAAAATATTGGTTATTTTTGAATAAAATTTAGGGCATATGAAAATTCACAATTGGTTACTTTTTAGTTTTGTCTTTTTCTTCGTAATGAGCTGTACAGAAGAAGTTGAGAAGTCAAGTAGCTTCACAAACAATAAATTAAGGGATACGACTTATATCAATCAATCTGTAGGTCCTGCTCAGGAAAAAGTAGCACTTTTAGAAGAGTTTACAGGAGTTACTTGCATCAATTGTCCCAATGCACATACTAAAATAAAAGAGTTGATTGGGATCTATGGCGCACAACTTGCTGTCATCAGTATTCATAATCAAGATGCCTTCACTAATCCAATAAAAGACACAGATCCTGCGCTCTATAACGAATACGCCAATGCTATTGGTACTTTCTTCGGGTCACCAGCCAAGCCAAGTGGTGGAGTAGATAGAGTTAAGAACGCCAATGGCTCCCTTGTTTTCGGCTTGTCAGACTGGCAGAGTCTCATCGAAGAAAGACTTCAAGTAGCCCCAAAGATTAATTTATCTCTTGAAAAGTTAAGTTCAACTGAATTTCCTTTAGTCAAAGCTAAAATTGAGTTTACTGAAAGCATAGATGCACCTGTTAACTATACTTTGGCTCTAGTAGAAAACAAAATCAAAGCAGCACAAAAATTTCCTAATAAAACAGAATATGATTATTATCATTATGAAGTACTTAGAAAGATATACACTAATAAATTAGGCACACCGCTATCAAGGGTTAACGGAATATTTGAAAAAGGAAGAACGTTTGAATTCACCTTACAAACTGAATTAGACAATACATGGCAACAGGACGAACTCTATTATGTCCTTTTCGTAACTAATGAAAACACAAAAGAAGTTATTCAAGCCCTCCAAATTCCTTTTAAATCATGAATAAAAAGTGGATTTTTCTCGGTGTTCTTGCATTATGCATAATAGGCTATGCCGTGTTTCGATATGTCAAGAAACAAGAAGACATGAAGCAAGAAGTTATCCAAAAGCAAAAAGCACAGACCGTTTTCGCACCAGTGTTCAAAGTCTTCGACGACAACATTTCAGCAAACCAACATGATACGATTTATGATATAGACAAAACTATTCGAGTTATTCATGAAATCGATGAAGCGATTAAAAAAACCGACAACCTAGAAGAATATTTACTCATCGTAGCAAAACAAGATTATAGAAACGTCGCCCCTGATGTGTTAGCTGCTCGTAAGAAACTTATGCAAACGGTAATGGAGATTTATGCGAAGCAAAAAAGACTTGAAGAACAACCGGATTATTGGGATTTAATCAGGCAATATACTTTAGCTGCCGGTACGAGTATCGATATCAAAGGCCTTGCAAGTCCAATTCCTACTGATATCATCAAGTACAATCCAGAGACTACTAGAAAAACTTATGAAAAATTTCTAGAATCACAAGAAGTAAGCAAAGAAATCAAGGAAGAAATACTCTCTATGAAGTCGCGACTCCTCAATCAACTCTTTGAATATTCAGAAGTGTATTATAAATATTATGATCAATGGGATAAAATCTGTTTGCATAGGGACAAAGCTTATCTCGCAATGAAAAACGCTCAATTCGACATAGTGGAGCAGGAAGCAGATAAAGCTATTGCCCTTGCCCCTTTTGAACGGGAAGCCCATATTCTAAAGGGCTTGGCAAAAGTAGCTAAGCTTGCTAAAAACAAAGGAATTGCTTTCGAAGCATCCAATAATCCACAAGAAGTCCTGGCTTTTTTAGATAAATTTATAGATAAAAATCCAGATTATTCAGCACCTGCATTGCTTTTGAAAGGTGTATATTATGAGCAATTAGGTCAAATAAACGAAGCAAAAATTGCCTTTGAAGAGTCTGCTGCCTATTTTCCAAAACAAGCAGACAAGCTTCAAAATAATTTTGACCCCTATAAGATGCGTCCTTATCTTCGTAAATCAAAAGAAGGCAATATTATCACAGAAGCTTATCGTACGACAATGCTTGGTGGCGGTTTCTTTACCCCAGACCTTCAGCTCGCCAAACTTCATTATAAATCCAATAATATCGAAGCAGGAAGAGCTAAGGTTTTAGATCATTTCGCTCGAAGAAGAAATCAATCTCAATGGGATTATATCTTATCAGACATTGCATTCTGTGAGCAAAGCTTTGGTAAAGAATTTCAAAAGATTTTACCAGAGCAGACTTTTCTCAAATTAGAAGTGGATCCAGCCATAGTTGGTGATAAACTCAATCTTTCGATTGTCAATAGTTCAGGTAGAAGATTAAATAATGTTTCTTTGATTTTATGTGTTCAGTTTACTGATATGCTTCGAGATGATTATCAAGCCATTAAAGTCAGTAAGACCTTACCAGCGATTTTGCCTCACCAAAGCAATGATTTTGGAAAACAAGAAGTCGTTTATGAATTTCAAGATAAGAAAAAAGGCATAGAAGATATTGTCAATGTTAGAGCCATCGTGATAAGCGATGAAGCCGTATCTTGGGTAGATACAGAAGAGTTTAAATTCGAAAGAATCAAAAAACAACGTGATGAACTCAAGAAACTCAAGCCTGAAGAGTATTCACAAGTAGCTAAAGAATTTGGATTTAATCAAGCACAAATCATAGATTTGCTCAAAAAAAATGCTAAAATAAAAGTTTCTGAATCCAAACTCTCTATCAATGATTTAGTCAGCATAGAGCTCCCAAAAGAACTCGCTTTTTTAGCGCCTATTTTCAGAATGACCTCAGATGGAGAAGTGATGATAGAACCTAGCAAAAATGCTTTAGATAAGGATGCCATAGCCCTAGATTTTAAATTCAATAAATTTAACCAGAAAACGGAACAAGGCTATAGTACCAAGATTTATACCAAGTTCGGAGATTTCGATATCCAATGGGGAAAAGATAAAAACGGTAATTTTTCGATTTCAAATGTAACTTATCAATAATGAATAGAATTTCAATTTCTTTGCTCTTATGTCTATGGTTTCAAGTTGTTTTTGGTCAATTTACCAGTGCTATAGAAAACCCTAGTATCCCTATTACTTTTACTGCGCAATGCGATAAATTACTTCTTGCTGAAGCTTTGATGAAAAACGAAAAAGGATTATCTATTTCCGCTGTATTTATGCCTTTTTCCCTTAGTCTTCGTGATGCTCAAATCGTGAAAATAAATCCAGACAATAGCCAAATTGTTCAATTTAAAATTTATTCCCCTGAAGCCAAAGGCTTATCCTTGAAAATGAATAAAAAAAATATCGATTGGGCGAAGATTAGAATCCTAGATAAGGATTACACGCAAATCATAGCGCTTGGCAACGAATTTAATTCACAAGATGAAATGGTCTCGTCTATTATAGATCAAGACCAAATTATATTAGAAGCTATTATTCCAGCCAATAGTCAAAGCGTAGAAATTAATATTACCGGCGCATATCATTTCTTTAAATCTTCACAAGCTGGATTTAATGACTCAGATAACTGTATTATTAATGCGAATTGCAATGATGCTGATACTTATAGAGATTATATGAATTCGACTGTTCGGATTTTAGTTACAGGTACTAACTTCGCGGGTTGGTGTACCGGTACTTTGATTAATAATACAGCAAAGGACCTAAAGCCTTATATTCTCACAGCCAATCATTGTTCTGAAAAAAGCACTTTAAATGATTTGAAGAATTGGAAATTCTATTTCTTTTATCAACAGCCAGGATGTTTGCGTACCAGTGTAGAGCCGAGTAGTATCGTTTTTAATGGATGTAATGCAAAAGCCTATCCTGACAATGATGTAGGGGATAATTCTAGCGATTATCTCTTATTAGAGTTATTTAATCCAATTCCTGCATCTTATAACATTAGTTTTCTCGGTTGGAATGCTACTTTGTCTAATTTTACGAATACCGCTGTGTTTCATCATCCTAATGGTGATGTCAAAAAGTTTTCTAGAGTTGCTAACACGACACAACTCAATGCTTATGCAAATTCTAGCGTCTCAAGACATCATACGGTTCGCTACGCCACTACTTCTTTGGGTTATGTATCCTCTACCCAAGTGGGTTCATCTGGAAGTGCTTTGCTAACTACAGATGGCAAAATCATCGGTACTTTATCCGGAGGTAATGCTTCCTGTGGCCTAACCAATGGGATAGATATGTATGGAGCGCTTTATTTTGGTTGGGATAAATACAGCACAAATCCTTCAAAATGGCTAAAAACATATTTAGATCCTATTAATTCTGGCGCTACAGTTTTTGATAAAATTAGCAATAGTCCTACCGTAAGTATTCAAGATTATCAAGCAGAAAATCCGCCATTTTCCTACAAATTGAACCAAGGCCACATGTATCTTAAAAGTATTGCGCAGCCTTTAGTCGTCAAGCATTTTTCTTTGCTCGGACAGTTGATCAATTCCATGACTATAGCCCCATATGATGAAATAGAAATGCCTATAAAATCAAAGGGCGTATCTATTATCGAAATCTCAACGGATAATCAAAGAAAAATTATAAAAGTCCAGCAATAATTTATGTCACAGTCAAAAGTTTGGTTGATTCCTACTCCGATAAGCGATACCGCTTACTCCCAAACTACAGATACTAGATTTAATATCAATGAATTAAACTTTTTCGTAGTAGAAAACCTACGAGAAGCTCGAAGAAATTTAAGAAAAATGAAGTATTCCCTTGATTTCGATAAGGAAGTCGAGTTTCTTGAAATGAATTTTCACCAAAAAGATTCAGAAAATAAAAGCATTTATTTACAGTGGCTTCAAAAAGATGTCCAAATAGGCATTATGAGTGATGCAGGTATTCCTGCTATAGCGGATCCAGGTCAGAAGTATGTAGCTTGGGCTCATGACTATCAGGCCGAAGTAATTCCCTTAGTTGGCGCTAATAGTATGATGATGGCACTTGCTGCGAGTGGACTTAATGGACAGCGATTTACCTTTTGGGGTTATTTGCCAATAAAAGAAGATGCGCGCAATATTGCGTTCAAAAAAGCCTTGACCTTGAGTCAATCCTCCTATCATACCCAGATTTTCATAGAAACACCCTATCGCAACAAAGCATTCTTTGACTATTGTTTGAAACAGCTACCTAATTCTGCTCAACTCTGTGTCGCAATCGATATTTTAGGCGAAAATCAGCGAATTCAAACGCAAACTATAGAATATTGGAAAAAAATGCCATTTGCATTTATCAAAAAACCATGTGTCTTTTTATTTACCCTATCATGATTCCTTCTTTACTCGAAAAAGCTCGTTTCTTACAAGACCAAAGCAAAAAAGATTTTGGGTTGCTTAAGAAATGGACCAATCAAGACATTGCGGATTTCCCGGAATTCAGACTTCATATTCAATCACTTATAGCCGGTAGAATTAAAATCATGCTTAGAGATGATTTCAATGGGTTAGTTCATTTTCTCTATCGGTTAGATATTAACGAAAATTCAGTTAGGTCTTGCTTTGATGCTGAGGATAATGAGGTGTCTGAAAAAATAGCGGAACTTTATATCGAACGAATACTAAAAAAATATCTTACTAGAAAACTATTTGCATCAGATGATTCAGAAGATTAGTTTTTATGTATTTTTTCTTTTTCTTCCTGCATTTGTATTAGCGCAACATCAGGAGTTAGATAGTTTTCAACCTAAGAAATTCACACAAATAACGCTGGCCTTCACCTCAGGTTTTGCATTGACACAGACAGCACTTTATTTTGCGTGGTATCAAAGCTATCCTCAGCAAGGGTTTCATTTTCGGGATGATTTACATCAATGGAATGGTTCAGATAAAATGGGACATGCTTTCTCTGCATATGCTCTGAGTGACATGCTATATAATGGTTTGCGATATACTGGTGTTCAAAAAAAGAAGTCAGCTATTTTTGGAAGTCTTACTGGATTTATGGCCGTTAATTCAATTGAAATAATGGATGGATTTAGCGCACAATGGGGAGCTTCGATGAGTGATGTAGCCGCCAATGCATTAGGCAGTGGCTTTTTTCTTGCGCAGCAGTTGCTCTTTGACAAACAAATAGTAATGCTGAAATTTGGCTTTAGACCTAGAGCAATCTCAGACCCAATTCTTCAAGCCCGTAGCAATGAGCTATTCGGTTCTTTTCCTGCTCATATTATAAAAGATTATAACGCATCATCGATTTGGGCTTGTCTTCATCTTCATCAATTTCGTCCTCAAAGTAAATTTGGATTCCTTGGTCTTGCCTTAGGTATCGGTAGTCAAAATCTCTATGGTGCAGAAGACAATAAATTTAAACTCAATGGCATTGAATATGATTATAGTTCAATTCCAAGGGTACACGAATATATGCTTGGATTAGATATAGATTGGACTAAAATACCCGCTAAGAAGCCTTGGTTGAAAACCACCTTCAAAGTCTTAAACTATATACGAATCCCTTTGCCTGCTTTACAAATGAATAGTCAAGGTGAATTCTCGGCATGGCTCTTGAGATAGTTTTTTTAATTCAAATTTTAGTATAAATTCTTTTCAATTTTTCGCCATATGTTGATAATATGTAAGCTATTTATAATTACCCTAATTTTAATTATTTTATTGGATGTTTATTCGCAAGATCATGCTTCATGTTTTGTTGCACTACGGTAAAATTAAATTTAGTTAACTCCTTAAATAATATTATGTTTATCCCAAGAAAATGAAACTTCGAGTATTTAGATTAATACAAAAAAATCAGAAAAAACTATTCTAACGGAACTAAAAGATCATATCCGCTACATTACAATTAATCGAGAATCAAAATATATTGCTTTGAACAAAGAAGACTTCGACCAAATCGACGAAGCCCTCAAACTATCACGCAGAAGTCCTAATGTTTTATTTAGAATATAAAATTGTTTTAAACCCATTATCGCTGCTGTCTATGGCTTTGCGTTCTGAGGTAGTTTGGAATTAGCGATGGCTTGTAATTTTAGAATTGCTAGTGAAAATGCTAGCTTTGGGCAGCCATATGTCAATCAAGGGTTAATTCGTGGATATTGAGGCACGCAACAATAAGTGCAGCTTAACGGCAAAGGCAAAGCTATGGAATTGCTGATAGCAGCGGAAAGTATTAAAGCTGACGAGGATTTGAGATTAGCACTAGTCAATCATGTCGTAACTTCCGAAGCACTTATCCCAAAGCAGTTTAATTGCTCCTGAAAATCAATACTAAAGCACCTTTAGCTGTTGGGTAAACCATAATGCAGTTAATTCCTATTTCAACGATGGCCTTTGGGCTATATCATTGAAAATATATTTTTTGAAACAGAAGATTTCAAATTAGGCGTCGATGCTTTTTTAAACAAACGAAAAGCAGCGTTTCAATCTAAATAATTTTTATTTAATTTGATTCAAATAGTCTATCGCTACCTAAGCAATTGAAAATAAAAATTCTTTGGTAAAGATATTAAATTCCTAATTTTTCTTAAATTTCAATATATTGATTAACTCAAAAAAGAATATGTCTCATTTTTGTTTGCAGTTATCCACATTGAAAAATACCAAATAACAAGTTTTTTGGCATATTTTGATGCACTAACTAACAAATTAACAACATTTAACGCTTTGTTGTTCTTTTTCCATTAAATTTGCTTTTGTAAACCATTTAAACTTTTTATTTTATGAAAAAATTAATTCTTTTATTTGCAATGTCAGCAATGACTTTAGGTGCTATGGCACAAAAAAACACAATTTTCGTCAGTGGAAACTATGGATTTAGCTCTACTACTTCTGAGCCATCAGCAGGCGGCACTTCTAATACTTCTACTTCATACACTTTTGCGCCAAAAATCGGTTATCACTTTTCAGATAATCAAGCGGTAGGCGTAATGTTCGGTTTAACTGGAGGTGAATCAGGTGGTGTATCAACTACCTCTACAGTTTTTGGTGCTTTTTATCGTCATATTTTCCCTTTAGGCGATATTTTCGCACTATATGGCGATGCAGGCGTTTCTTATGCTGATGCACAAAAAGAAATCAATGTCAACATCAAACCAGGTGTCATGGCTAGATTAGGCAAAGGATGGGCATTGACTTCTGAATTTGCTACTTTAGGATATAGAAGTAAGGATAATGGATCAACAAAAACTTCCGAATTTGGGTTAGATGTAATGGGAAGTAATGGAGGTTTTACCTTCGGAATCCAAAAAAGCTTTGGCCTAAGTGGTGTTAAAAAATAAGTATTTATTCTGCTTAATACTCAAAAATTAAATTTAAGCCCATCTTCGGATGGGCTTTTTTTATAAATATACCTTAGTTGATGGCATATCTAGACTCGGTTTATCAAATCTAATCTGATGTCTCGACAAATACTCGATGACCTTATCCCGAAGAATTCCTTGTCCTCTGCCATAGATGATTTCTATTTGTTTACTTGAAACCTTACGAAGTCTTTGGATTTCTTGATGCAAAAAATTTAGTTGATTTTCTAATACATGAACACTCGTTTTATACGTTTTAGGGATTTTTTCATCATGTAAATCAATTTGGACCCAGGTTACAGGCAATTTTGATACGGCAATGTCTTTGTAAATGATAGGAGTATCTATGTCAGAGACTTTAACTAATTTTGCTAAAGAAAATTCATGTTCAAATCCATCAGTGCATAGGATACATGCTTTATAGCTCGATACCGAGATTACTTGACCACATAAATCTTCATCGATATGCGATACGATATCACCAACAGAGATAGATGAATGCACTTATTCTATCTTTTTCGAAGCTCCTCCAAGATGTCTTTTAATAAAGCATCTGTGGAACTTATTTCAGGTGCCGCTTCAGGTGCCGCTTCTTCTTTTTTAGAAGCATTTATGGCTTTGACCACTAAAAACAAGAATAAAGCCACCAAAATAAATTTAATAAACGCGGCTATAATTAAGCCATATTTAAATTCAGTACCTTGAAATACATAAATCATTTTTTCAAGACTTTCGGCACCCCAGAGCATTCCGATAAAAGGCATAAATAAATTGTCGATTATAGCTGTGACGATACTATTGAAAGTACCGCCGATGATGGTAGCGATAGCTAAATCGATGACATTTCCTCGTAAGGCAAATTCTTTGAATTCTTTGAACATATTTTTTTAGTTTTAATGATAAAATATTATTTACCTGATAATAGAAATTTCTCAAAATTATCTAAGAAATCAACCATTTGGTCAGGGGAGAGTTTTTTAGCGATTATTTTATTTTTTTCGTCTAGAATATAATATTCTGGTGTAGACTTGATGTGATAGAGTAGGACGAAAAGAGGATTCATTTTGAACTCAGGGTCAGCATAATTTTTAAATTTAAGTTTATTGTCTCTAATGAATTTTTTCCAAAGATCGATTTGATTGTCTTTTTTGACTATCGTAGATACAGGGAAAACCTCTGCGCCACGCTTCTTTAGCTCAGGATATAAAGAATCTAAAACAGGTATTTCTTTTTTACAGTGACCACATTCAGGATTCCAGAAAACGAGAATTTTGTATTTAGACTTGACACCATAGAGACTTGATTTGTTTTTTACATCTAGGGTTGTATCTAAGACTTCGAAATTTGGGGCGTATTTGCCAATGAGTAAGGGCTCTAAATCACTAGCATCTTCTATGATTTTTTTGATATTGGCACTGTCACTCCATTTTGCTAAGCCCGTTTTGTAATATTTATTCACGATATGCACATATATAGCGTCTTGACCCATGATTTTAGAATTGGCAAATTTATTGAGTAGGGTCGGAAGACAATATTTAAACATATCTGAATTATAGTTTGGAATTTTCCCCAAAACTCTATCTATTTCACGGATAAGAGAGTCAGGATGCTTGACTGATACATTTTCAAAGAAATTATTAAATTTACTCTCAAAAATAGGTGTAAACAAAAGTCTATCGTCAGAGAAATCAATATTGTCCCAATAGTGATCTTTGAAATAATAATATTTTTGTTCGTTGCGTTTTTGTTCCTCTAAGATTTCAAAATAATTTGGTACATCGATTTCCATCATCATTTTGATGAGTTTAGCATAAAAAGTATTTGGATTCTTTGAGATAAATTCTTTTCGCTTATCCAACATTTTCTTTTCTTCTACTCTGATAGATTCTAGTGTATTATTTTTCTTCAAGCTATCTGTTTCATTTTTATATTGAGTAGATAGCTCGTTTAGCCTTTTATAAATTGGCTCAAGGGATTTAATTTCACCAAAAAACAAATCATTTTCCTTAGAATTTATTGCCTTAGAAATTTGCGGATTCTCCACATTTACTTGGATTTCCAAATTTGGCTCATCATTAGAATACAGAAAGTCTAAGGTTTTTTGTTTCGAAGGGAAATAGAGCATATATACGCCTCCTTTTAGAGGTTTATCGGATTTTTCTTTATAGATATACTCACCCTTAGCGTCTAAATTAAATGAGTCAATTTTATAACGACTATCGCCGAAATAATTTGCAATGATACAAGGTTCCTGGGCATATTCTTTGGCAATAATTTTAATCGTTTTATTTTGCGAAGTAGTTTTCTTCTGAGCATTTAGACTAAAGTTACACACGACAATTGATAAAATTAAGCATATTGTTCTCATGGGTTGATATTTTTTTTATTGGATTTCAGAAGGTAAAATTAGTTTAATTATTACAAATTGCCTCTTAAAAATATCAAAAATCTTTTTATTTCAGTAAAATTAAGCTTTGGTATGTCGTATCTCCCTTAAAACCTAACCTTTGGTATTGTCTTAGAAGTCCTGTGTCAGATTTGTCAAAAAGGATAGCTTCTAGTCCTTTTGATTTCATATAGTTGATGCTATTTTCATCAAGGTGTTTTTGAAAAACGCTCGTCCAGCCACCACGTTTAGCTAGGTATAAACCGACACAAGTGCTTTTGTCTTGTGGTAAAAGAATTTTAGCATCTCTAGACATAGGCAATTTATCCAAAAAAGTATCTAATCCACGGTATGTATTGTATTCATCATCCCAAGGATAAGAAGTGTCATAGCGAAACATCACAATATTTCTCGTGTTTAAAATGGATTTTAGGAGCATTAATCCTATCAATACACCCATCCAAGGAAACTTTCTAATTGGCTTATGATGCAACCATAAACCAATAAGCCCTATCATCGGCACATAATATGGAATCAAACCATAGTCATGATCGTGATAATACTCAAAAAACATAATAAATAAACCCAAATATAAGAAACTCATTATTATAAGCAAGATAGCACTAGATTTAGCTTTTTTCCAGAAGTAAATAATCGAAAAAATATGTGTTATGACCCATAAACAAAATAATATATAAGAAGTAAACTCATGAAGCCATTTCACATGAAAAATATAACCGATTTCTAGAATCCTTGTCCAATCTAAAGTAAAAATCGATCGGAGTCGCATCGTAAAATACATCGGCTCGTATTGTGTGCTATACCAGTGCGCATATACAATCCAACTTAACTCAATCAACCCAGAAAGCACCATAAGAATCAAAAAATTTCTTAACTTCGAAAGAGGATAGGCTCCTATGCACATCGAATATAATCTATATCCGAAATAGACCAATAGCGGAAAAGCGGTTATTGGTTTGAGTAAAAGAGCTAGGCTAAAAAAAATAAAAGCGAAAACTAAAAATTTATTATGTGACGAAAGCTCAAAATTTCGCCAAAACCAAAAGCCTACAATGCCTAAAGCGATACTATGCGTGTCTGGAAAAAATATAAAGCCAAAATACACCCATAAATTCGCCCCAAACCACCAATTCGTCAGCAAAAATGCGGAAACTTTATCCTTCAAATAACTCAAACTCAAACGATATAAGGCCAAATAGCCGAGTAACATCGTCACCACAGACAGAGCCCTAAGCCAATATATATCAAATTGACCTGAAATTTGACTTAGCTTAGCCGCAATAAAATAATAAATAGGAAATTCTCCGACTTGCATTCCTTGAGATCTCATTTCATTGAGAAATTTAGGCGTCCAGAAACTCAAATTTTCCTGATAATACCGATAAGCGATAGAAATTCCATCGGATTGCCGCCAGATGTGCTGCCCACAGATATCCGCATGTAGAAACCCAAAGCCACCATGTGTAAATCCCATTAACAGCAAGAATACGACCACTAAGCCTATTGTTTCCCACCAAGTTGTCGATACTATCTTGTTCATTTCGACTAAAAAGTAAATCTGAGAAAATGCCAACCCACGATACTAAAAGAATTAGAGACATTATAAGAATGTTTCATGCCTTTTTGGGGAATTTCGATGCATTGGTCTACGAGTTCGAGCCATTCGTCGCAAATGCCCATGACTTCATTGCCTAAGATGATCGCTATTTTAGTATTATTTGGCATTTCTATCTTGTTCAAAGGTATAGAATTTTTGGTTTGTTCGATACCTAAAATAGCAAAGCCATCTCGTTTTAGCTTTTCATACATTACCTTAATCTCTGGAAAAAACTGGTAATTCACGCTTTTTTCTGCACCTAAAGCTGTTTTTTGAAGTTCTTTATGGTTGAGCGGTGTTTCAATTCCGTTGGCATAAATGGTTTTAATCCCGAAACAGTCTGCGGTTCGGAAAATTGAGCCTACATTATAGGCAGAGCGAATATGGTCTAGGATAACGGTGAAATTTGGATTAGCTTGCTGTGAATAGGTCTCAGCGTCGATTCTCAGAAGTTCATCCATGGTTTTTTTAGGAAATTGCATTTGAATTTAGCTTTAGTATATGTTTTGTAATATTCGAGTGAAATAAAAATCAAAAATCAATTTCTTGTATTTTCCATATAGCTTTAGCGTGTTTTGCCAAGTCTCTTTGTCTTGCCGCTAGTTTATCTTCATTCCATATATTGTAATTTTCATAAATTGATTTTGTGATTTCGCTTTGAGATTTTTTATATAAATTTATCTTGTCATTATATGGTTTTTGGTCAGCCTCTCTATTTAATTTTTTTTCTAATAAAGTAAGATTTCCAACTCTGTAAATACAACGATTAATCTCTTCAAAAGTAAATTCTCCCCAAGTATAATCTGCATTTTCTGGCAAAATATGTTCTATAGTATATAAATCACTTTCAGGCTCAATTTCATTTTTAAATAGATAAAGTTCTATTTTTGACAAGATGTATTTCACTATTTTATGATTTCGGGTAGTGTTTTTAAACTCTTTGGTAGAAAAATCATTTTCAAAGTTTATATCACTTACATAAATATTTTGAAAATCTAATATGGAAAAATCTTTTGTGGCAGCAATTTTTAAAGCTACTGTGTTGTAAACATCTTCTTGAGCATTAGGGTTGAGACCACCTATAATATTGTATCTAAAAGAAATAACTGAACAAATTTTAGCTAATTTTTTGAATTTATCAACTTCTAAATATCTAAGTGCAGCTATAAACAGAGAATAAGTCTGTCGTATTTGAAAAAGTTTTAATTCTTTTAAAGTTTTTCTGATTTCGGGTTTATCTTTCCAGATTTCATCTTCAGGATTTTGAATCGCTAAATAAATATCAGCGGTATCATTTAGATTTCTTATTAATTCGAAAACTTGGTCTTTTGTTTTTATGTTGTTTTTTATGGTTTTGAATAGATTTTTTTTACCCACTGATTTATGGGTGCTGTTCCAGTAATATCGCAGATAATCTTCAACTTTTTGCTCGCCTAATTTGCCTACAATTTTACTCCAAATATTTTCTAGTTCTTCAATTTCTGAAATATGAGGCTTTGTTTCATCTACCACCGAAAATAAATAGTTTTTTAATAAATCAGATGAGGATAACTGAACGCCTCTGGCATTTAAGGTTTCAAACACTTTAAAGGCATTGAGTTGGTCCGTAACTTCAATTACTGTGAAAAACAATTTATCTACAATATTATCAATAAACGCCGCTAAACTTTCACCCGTTTTAAATTCTTTTTTTATTCTATCATAATACCAATTAAAACATTCTCGCATATGTTTTTCAGAGGTATTGGTATTACGAAGTGGCAATTCTTTTAATAATACCAAATGCTGTTTATAGTAATCATCGCTATTTCTGTTGAGTTTTAGTTTATTGTTTGAAATGAGCGTTACAGGATCTATATAGCCTATATAGCTATTTAATAGACTATCTTTTCTTCTAAGGTTATTATCAGATTCAATACCATTATCCGCCAAGTCTTTTAAACATTTTAGGGTGGCAAGGATTAATAAACTCATTGTTGTTAAATAACCCATATAATGTTCGCTTTCTTCATTAATGATTAATGCCTTAATATCTTGCCACAAATCGTCCCATTGCTCGGCTTCCCAAGTATAATCTCGTTGAAATTTTGGTATTTCGTATCTAAGACCATTGCCCATCAATTGACGGTAGGTTTTATTAGAGGTGCCTTGTATGCCTTTCATGTTGATGCCTTTTTTAAGGCAAATTTATTAATTTATTATTATTACATGGTTTTAATTTATATATTACTTCTCACCCCTTCAAAAATCCATTTTCATATACCTTAGGTTCTATTTTTTTGGCAAGAATTTTTAGTTGGTCTCTCAAGTTTGTAATTAGGTGGTTATAAGTGATATCATTGCTTTTGGGGTTCATGCGACCCTTTTTAGTTACGACCTTGAAAATGTTCTCTTGTATCGTAAACTAGCGTTTACATTTATATTGAATTCTTCTTGGATTTTGGAGTATTTCATAGAATTATAGCACAAATTTACCTTTAATGCACCAATAAAAAAGTACCTTTTTTAGTCACAAGCGTACCTTCCTGACTCGTATATGAGATCATGTAATGATAAGTGCCTGCTTCCTGCAACTTGCCTTGATATTCGCCATTCCAACCCAAATCATATTGGTCACTCGAAAATATCTCTATACCCCATCGATTATAGATTTTCATAGAGTAATTTTTGCCTTCATATAACGAAAATAAAGGTTTAAATTCAGGATTTATACCTTTATACTTAAACGCATTAGGAATCTGAATAGTAGTTCGCATTAACACAAAATCGCTATTAGATATACTCGAATAAGTCCTGCCCGACAGTAACAAAGGGGAATCAATAACATACTGTACTGATATTTTATAAAATATCGTATCACTCAAAGCATTGATATCCTCAATTTTGTCAATGTACTGAGTTGTATTCGCAGATATTTGATCGATTTTTAAAAAATTGGGATCTTCTTTGGTTTTACGATAAATGACTATGTTTTTCAATTTTAATGCGCTAGAATTGTTGATACTCGTAATAAAATCTAATTGATTTTCGGTTCGCGACAATTGACTAGTATTTAGATATATCGAAAACAAATCTAGTCCTTTTGTCAAATCAAAACATTGATTGAGAAATGTAGATTTGATGAAATAACGTTTTGGATTGACATTTTCAAAGTCTGCAGAATATAAGCCTCTTTCAATTTGAGTAGGCGTTCTGATGATTTTTTCATCGACCTTGGTGCTTAAATCATAATCATAAAGCTGAAACTCAAATCGGTCAAATTTAGCCAAAGTATCACAAAACCATTTAAAATTCAAAACATTATTATCCATAAAACTAGAAGACACTAAATCAAACGCTCTAGGTGGAATAGACTTCTCAGAGCGAAATCTCAAAGTATTGCTTTTCGAATTATAGGCTGGATTGCTCGGATGATAGGCCTCTACGAAAATCTCCAAAGAGTCATTATAGTTAAAATCAGAGTATATATAGGTTTTTGCATTGCCAAAATTTTCTTGATGAACTATTTGAGGCCCGGTTTGGTTTTTATTGACTTTGACTACATATCTAGTCGGTTCATAGCCTTGATAATCATTCCAAGAAATTCGGACTTCTCCAAGACAAGCATTAATGGAGGTCGTCATATATATAGTCTGATGAGCAAGCGAAAAAGGAGAAGTACCTAAATTCTTGCCACAAGAATCCATTGCAGCTATTCGATAGATATAAGGCTGATTCTGTGTCGCATTTAAGTCTGTGTATTGTGTCGTGTTTGCCCCTTTTGCTGTATCGAATATTGAGTTAGGATATAGAATAGGAAACCCCCAAACTTGTTTATTTTGATATGGTTTCCAAACAATTGTTGGGAAATCATTTAAATAAGTCACATATAGAATTTCAGGTCTCGGGAAAGTTAAATTAGTAAACGTATCAGATGGAGAAGAAAGTGGAGAAGGGCAAGAATACTGCGCTTGTAGGTAGTAGTAGTGGCTGCTCGAAGTATTTATATTGCTATGTATGTAATTTTTGGTATTGGCATTGGTAATCGTAGTAAGTAAGGTAAAAGGACCATTTGGAACGTTAGCGGTATAGAGACGCACCTCTTGAAAAGTCCCACAAGTTACGGGAAGATAATCCCAAACTATTTCAATAGATGAATTGTTTAGATTTTGCACGCATTGTATCTTCACTGCATCAAAGGATTGTGCTTGATTTACTTGGGCAAACAAAAAAATGAAGCTATAAAAAAACCATTTTGCAGTAGGTATCAAGGTTGTGTGCATTTTGATATAATATGAATTTTTCTAAATCGACTAATAAGTCTTGCTTATTAAACACAAATTTAGAAAATTTAGTATAATTCATGTCTAATTTCTGCAAATATAAGAAAAAATTTAATTCATTTTCTATATTATCTGTTTTATATCGATAGAATGCAAGGTATTGGTCATAAGTAAACTGCCAATCATGCTCCAAAAGAGCCCTAGATTGGATAAATTCTTCTAATAAATTAACCACTTGTCTTGCCTGAGACTTTTTGGTTTGCATTTCGATTTGGAGTATGCTACAGTCCGCTATGAAGTATAGGTCAGCACTCACGCCATAGGTCAACCCTAACTCTATTCTAAACTTCTTCATGAGCGCAGCATTCATGTATCCCGATAAGCCATATGCTATGATTTCAGCCAAAAGCATTTCTTTTTCATCTTGGATTTGAAGCGGCAGCACAAACCGAATGGTGGCATTTTGATTGTCAGGAATTTTAATATAGGCAGTATCGCTAAACACTTTAGGGATAGTGACTCGTATTTTTTCTGATTTCATTTCCAAAGGAGCAAATGTATGGGCAAACTTAAAATCTACTTCTTTTTTCAAAGCATCATCGGGATATATACCTAGATTAAAGAAATTCTGTGTGCAGAAATATTTATGATAATCTTCCATAAGCTCGTCTATAGAAGTTTTTTTTACTTCTTCTTTAGTAATAGGAAGCAATAAAGGCTCTTTAAATAATAGCTGAATGCTTAAGATATTTATCTGAGTTTCTATTTGTTTTTCATCAAATTCTATTTGGGCGATGAATTGTTTCTTGGCAATTTGCAAATTTCTATGAGTTATCGTCAAATCTCGCCAAATATCAAGCATGGTTTCGATGTTTTGTGGATACATTGATTTGAGCATAATAGATTCGATTAAAGTATCAAACCATTGACTTGAGGCAGTTAGCGATATTCCTTGACTATCGAGTAGATATGTGATTTTGGCGGCATTATATCTAGAAGAAGACTTGCGAAAAAGTTCAGCTATTAACGTAGGATTGGCTCGATTTGAAGCGTTATGTCTTCCATAGTCTATTACGGAGTATGTATGAATCATAGGATAATGCCTGTCTGCTCGTAGATCGAAACTTTTGAAATGTATCAAGGATTTGAATTTAGGGCAAAGATAGTTTTTTTTGTATTCTTGAGGTATTTTTTCTTAAATTTGAATTTAACAGATAAGTTTAAAAAAAAAAATCTATTTTTGTACTATGGATTCTCCGCAATTTGTTGCCTCTGCTAGAAAGTACAGACCCTCGAAGTTCAATGAAGTAGTTGGACAAGATATGACAATAGATACTTTGAAGAAATCCATTCTCACCGATCATTTGTCACATGCTTATATGTTTTGTGGACCTAGAGGCGTTGGCAAGACTACGATTGCTCGGATTTTCGCTAAAACAATAAATTGTCTCAATATAACCGAAGATGGAGAAGCCTGCAATGTATGTAGCTCCTGTGCTTCATTTAATCAAAATAGCTCTTTTAATATTATAGAAATTGATGCTGCGAGTAGAAATAAAGTAGAGGAAATCAAATCATCTGTCATCGATTTAGTAAAATATCAACCTCAAAACGCTAAATATAAAATCTTTATCATCGATGAGGTACATATGCTCACATCTCAAGCCTTCAATGCTTTTCTGAAAACATTGGAAGAGCCCCCTAGTTATGTCAAATTCGTCATGGCCACGACCGATAAGCATAAAATCCTTCCCACTATTTTGTCTCGGTGTCAGGTCTATGATTTCAAAAGAATAGACGTAAACTCCATAGTATCTTATCTCATTAAAATCTGCAATGCTGAGCAAATCGACTATGACCAAGAATCCTTGGAGCTTATCGCCGCTAAATCAGATGGTGGTCTTCGAGATGCGCTTTCTCTTTTCGACAGATTATGTGCTTTAAATCAAAATAAGTTGGTCTATGATGCTGTCGTAGCTAATTTAAATATTTTAGACTTTGAGCATTTTTTTAAATTTACGCAGGCTATACAGTCAGAGGATTATGCGACATGTTTGACTTTGATCGATGAAATTTACGATTTAGGATTCGAGGCCGAGGCTATCAATGTAGGATTTGCAGACCATTTACGCAATATACTTCTAAGCAAAGATGCCAAGACCAATCAACTATTGCATATTAACCAAAAATATAAACCGCGATATCTTGAAGTCGCCAAATCTATGGAATTGTCATTCTTGATGAATTTAATTCAGGTTACTTCTGATACGGACACTTCTCTTAAATATGCTCAAAATAAACGCTTGTTGCTTGAGTTGAGCTTTATGAAACAGTGTTATATCAACAAATTGACTGCCTTTTCCATGACTCAAGTCATAGAACAAAAAAAAAATCCAAACTAATCCAGGAGAAATTACGCCAAATATAGACACTAAGGGAATTACACAAATTTATACCTCTAATAATGATGAGTCTAGCGATA
Source organism: Chitinophagales bacterium (assembly GCA_025455685.1). Lineage (GTDB taxonomy): Bacteria > Bacteroidota > Bacteroidia > Chitinophagales > JADJOU01 > JALOMB01. The sequence goes on from JALOMB010000012.1 coordinate 37,073, forward strand.
TGCCTCAGGTTAAAGTTGCACCTGTGCGAATCAATAATATCATTGAACCTAAAAAGAAATTTTCGAAACTTGAAGATTTAGCCGAAATGGTCAAAGAGAATTTGCCGAAAACCTCCGATAATATAGAGATTACTCCATTAGATACCCCAAAAGTAACCTCTTTGAATTTACCAGAAGATTTCTGGCTTGTTGTCTTAGATAAATATCGAGATTTACCTAATCCACACACCATTGTACTGTCGAGTACCGCTCAAATAGCGCAAGATAAAGTGCTACTTTTCACCTATTCCAAATTAAATTATGATTTTATTCGACAAGAATTACCAAGGGTTTCGGAAATTTTTTTAGAAATTTATCAAGTTGAGCCTACTTTTGAAATTTTATTAGATGAAACCTTGAAGCCCAATTACCAAAAACCTTTGGAAGATGACGTATTGGCACAATATTTTGTCATAAAACCAGAATTGAAACATTTTTTAAATATGCTACAAGCTACCCCAAAAATTATAAAACCAGATGCATCATAACCTTCCCTTTTCATTAATAGAATCCATTACCAAAGAGCATGGTACGCCCGTTTATATCTATAGCCAAGAAGTGATTGAACGTCAGTATCAACGTCTTACACAGGCCTTTTCAAGTCCAAAAGTCCGCTTTTTTTATGCTTGTAAAGCTTTGAGTAATATTAATATCTTAAAAGTCCTTAGAAATGCTGGCTGTGGTCTAGATACTGTCTCAGTAAACGAGGTAAGATTGGGTCTTATGGCTGGATTTGCTCCTGAAAACATCATATATACCCCTAATAGCGTATCCTTCGATGAAATTGAAGAAGTATTAGCGCTTGGGGTACATATCAATATTGATAATATTAGCATTTTGGAGCTTTTTGGGGCTAAATATTCGAACACATATCCCGTGATGATTCGTTTGAATCCGCATATCATGGCAGGTGGCAATTATAATATATCCACAGGTCATATAGATTCTAAATTTGGAATTTCCATACATCAAACAAGACATCTTCAACGCGTAATCAAGGCCTTAAACATTAAAGTTCAAGGACTCCATATGCATACGGGAAGTGAAATAAAAGATATTCAGGTATTTATGAATTCCATGGAAGTAATTCTAGAACTCGTCGAAGATTTTCCGGATGTAACCTATATCGATTTAGGCTCAGGGTTCAAAGTCCCTTATAAACCTGATGAAAAAGCCACAAACGTAGAAGAATTGGCCTCTAAGGTGTTGGAGCGATTGTCTGCTTTTGAAGCAAAATCAGGAAGAAGCCTTGAAGTATGGTTTGAGCCGGGAAAATATCTCGTGAGTGAGGCTGGCCTTTTCGTAGCCAAGGTCAATATCGTAAAAACTACTCCTGCCACCGTTTTTATAGGGTTAAATTCAGGATTTAATCATTTAATTCGTCCCATGTTTTATCAAGCCCACCACGAAATAGTAAATTTAAGTAATCCAAATGGGGCAGAGAGAATTTACACTATAGTAGGAAATCTCTGCGAAACGGACACTTTCGCTTGGGATAGAATGATGACCGAAGTCAAAGAAGGCGATTTTATTGGCTTTTATAATGCCGGTGCTTATTGTTTTGAGATGTCTATGAACTATAACGCCAGAACTAAACCCGCTGAAATCCTAGTCGATAGAGATATGAAGCCTCATTTGATACGCAAACCTCAAACTTTTGAAGATTTAACCCGAGACTTAGTGCTAATGTCTTAAAAAAGAATTTCTAATGTTTTATGTAATTTTACTTAGTTTTGTGTTATGATTCTTGACTTTTTAGAAGCTCCGGATTTTGATTATATTCAGTCCACAGAAGGGTTCTTGACCCATGAGTTAGGCCATTATATTAAATTTTTGGATACCGATTTGTCTTTGCTCAATGCTGCTAAAGTCTTTATATTAGGGGTAAAAGAATCTAGAAATAGTACTAAGTTTAATATTGCGTGTGAATTGGCTGTAGAAGAAATACGTAAACAGCTCTATCATTTAACCTATCAAGAAGGTTTTCCAGATATATTGGATTTAGGGAATATTATCAATTCTGAAAAGCCAGAAAATACTTATGAAATTTTAGAAAAAGTTTTGGCTTATCTCCATAGTTTTGATGCCAAAGTTATAATTTTAGGAGGTTCGCAAGATCTAACCATTCCTCAGTTCGGCGGCTTTTCTGAGTTTTATGGCAAGTCCTCGCTGACACTTATCGATGAACGAATAGATTTAAGGGATAAGGATATTTTTGACTCGCATAATTTTTTATCCAAACTTACGGAGCGTTATCGACACAAACTACTTGATATTCAGTTTCTAGGAAGTCAGATATATTTTATCCATCAGGCACAGATAGATGCATTGGCGCAATACTTTCCTAGGCTGCATCGGTTAGGAAGTTTACGATATGCTATGGAAGCAAATAAACATCATTTGCTCAATACGCAAGTAGTGAGCTTTGATATCAATGTAATGAAGCAAGCAGATGCTCCAGGTCGATATGCACAGACGCCCAATGGATTCTTTTCTGATGAATTAGCGCAAATTTTTAGATATTTAGGCACTTCACCCTACATGAAATCCCTTGGAATTTATGAACTCAATCCTCAGTTTGATTTGAGAACTCAATCTATCTTACTTGTGGCTCAGGCCTTATGGTATTTTTTAGAAGGAGTTTCAGATGCTATCTCTGTAGAAAATTTGGATAAGCGCTCTGATATTAGAGAATTTCAGGTGGAAAATGATTTAAGTCATAAGCCTATGAAGTTTTATTTTGATGCCAATCATGAAGTATTTTGGTTGGATTTATCTAATGCAGTAGATGAAAATAGGCAGTACTTCGCAGTATCTCAAAAGGATTTTGACTTGTACAAATCTGAGTATATCTCTGATGATTTGTTGCATCTCTTGACCAAACTTTCTATAGATATTTAAGATTTTTTTCTATCTCTAAACAAGAGTTTAACTGACTATGTCGGGATTCCCAAGTCAATCTTAGATCTAAGTATATACCACAAATATCCTTTGTTACATATTTCTCCTATATTGACCACCTACTTCATAGAGTGCATGCGTAATCTGACCTAAAGAGGCATATTTAGATACATCCATTAGATTTTCAAATAAGTTTTTATTGTCCAAAGATGCTTGTTTGAGTTCCGAAAGACCTTTGACTTGTTTGTCTTCAAAAGCCGATTTTAATGAATTTAACGTGTTTATTTGCTGCTGTTTTTCTAGGTCAGAAGCCCTAATAACCTCGCTAGGGATTAGCGTAGGAGAGCCTTTTGACGATAGAAACGTATTTACGCCAATTATCGGATAGGTTCCATTGTGTTTGAGCGTTTCATAATACAAACTCTCTTCTTGGATTTTAGAGCGTTGATACATCGTTTCCATAGCACCGAGCACACCATTTCTTTCATTTATCTTGTCAAATTCTCTGAGCACAGCCTCTTCGACTAAATCAGTTAATTCTTCTATAATAAATGAACCTTGAAGTGGATTTTGATTTTTAGCTAAGCCTAATTCATTATTTATAATAAGCTGAATAGCCATTGCACGTCTCACAGAATCTTCTGTCGGAGTCGTAATAGCTTCGTCGTATGCATTGGTATGCAGAGAATTGCAGTTATCATATATCGCATATAAGGCCTGAAGCGTCGTTCTAATATCATTAAAATCTATCTCTTGCGCATGAAGGCTTCTGCCAGAGGTTTGGATATGGTACTTGAGCATTTGACTTCGCGCATTAGCACCATAAAGTTTCTTGAGTGCTATAGCCCATATTCTTCTAGCGACGCGACCTATTACAGAATATTCAGGATCTAAGCCATTGGAAAAGAAAAATGAAAAATTCGGTGCAAAATCATCGATATTCATGCCTCTTGAGCGATAATATTCTAAATAAGTAAATCCGTTGGAAAGTGTGAAAGCAAGCTGAGAGATAGGATTAGCACCAGCTTCTGCTATATGATAACCAGAAATTGAAACAGAATAAAAATTGCGTACTTTATGTTGTATAAAATATTCTTGCACATCACCCATGAGCTTCAAAGCAAAATCTGTAGAAAAGATACAAGTGTTCTGCGCTTGGTCTTCTTTGAGTATGTCAGCTTGTACGGTACCTCTAACTTTGGCGATAGTTTCTGCTTTGATTTTCAAATAAATATCTTGTGGCAGTACTTCATCGCCCGTGACGCCAAGAAGCATAAGCCCTAATCCATTATTTCCTTCAGGTAAAATATTAGTATCGCTGCTTTCATGTGAAAACTCATATTGGGGTCTTGGTCTATGCTTAAAAATTTCGTCTAATTTCTCTTGAACTTCTTTTTCTAACTTGTTTTCAATTATATATAGTTCGCATTGCTGATCAATAGCCGTATTTAAGAAAAAAGCTACTAAAATAGGAGCAGGGCCATTTATGGTCATTGAGACAGAGCAGTTAGGCTGACATAAATCAAATCCACTATATAGCTTTTTCATATCATCGAGACAACAAATAGATACCCCTGAATTTCCTATTTTCCCATAAATATCTGGTCTGAGATCGGGGTCTTCCCCATATAGCGTTACAGAGTCAAAAGCAGTAGAGAGTCTTTTGGCCGGTAAACCTAAGGAAACATAATGAAATCTTTTGTTTGTTCTTTCAGGTGTACCCTCTCCTGCAAACATCCTCGTAGGGTCTTCATTTTCACGCTTAAAAGGAAAAACCCCTGATGTATAGGGAAAACTTCCAGGTAGATTTTCAGTTTTTACCCATTTCAGGATTTCGCCCCAATCTTCGAATTTTGGCAAAGAAACCTTAGGAATGTCAAGACCTGAAAGTGATTTAGTAGTCGTTTCTATGACTAATTCTTTACCTCGAACTTGATATGAAAACATAGGTTTGGCATAGTTTTCTTTTATCGAAGACCAATTTTTAAGAATTTCTTTACTTTCAGAGTTCAGGCTATCGAAGAGTTGGTCATATCGAGCTTGCAAAGCATCAGTTATAGCTTCATTTTCTTTGAATTCTTCGAGACTTAATTTGAGTGCATAGAGCTTTCGAGCGATAGTGGATTGGTCTTTAGTTTCTTGATGATATTTCCTAATCGTCTCACTAATCTCACTGAGATAACGAACTCGATTTCCCGGAATAATAGCATTTCTAGAATTTTGTTTTTGGGAGAGGATATCTGGGACTGCAAATTTCCCTTTTGCGGTACTATGCTCCATATAAATAAGATTTAGGACAAATATAAAAAATTAAATTGAAACGCTTAGAGAAAATTAAAACGCTTCGATTTCTTCTTCGTTGGCGTCAATCTGGTCTATAATAGTTTGGCTACAATCAAAATTCCGAATCAAGACACTATCGGTATGATTTGTGATAAAGTTTTTCTTAGGATTATACTTAAGCAATTTGCTGGCATAAGCTTTTGAATACAATTTAGCCCAAATCGGCAAAGCACTACTAGCTCCCTGACCTAGTGCTGTAGAGGCGAAAGTTATACTAGGGTCATCGCAGCCTACCCATACACCGCAGAGTAGATCTGGAGTCGCCCCAATGAACCACCCATCAGAATTCGATTGAGTCGTACCTGTTTTACCTATGATAGGCATGTTGAGTTTGTATGTGCTTCGGAGCCTAGACGCAGTGCCTCTTCCTTGGGTTACTTCACGCATCATTAAATTCATTTGAAAGGCTACTTCAGGATTGAGTACTTCTTTTGGGGAGAAATAAGGTTGATATATGATGTTTCCGCGTTGATCTTCTATCCTTAGGATAGTCGTTAGAGGAACCATAATTCCTCGATTTACGAAACTCGTATAAGCCCTTACCATTTCAAATAGAGAAATATCGGAGGTTCCTAATGCGATAGCTGGCCCAGGATCAAATGAAGCAGTAATATCAAAATGTCGACAATAATCAATTAATGCATTTGGGCTAAATTTTTTGATGAGCTGACCTGCAATTCTATTATCTGACACTTGAAGACCGTTCTTCAAACTAACTAATTGACCTTCTTTGAAATAAGGCGTACCTTTTGGATCCCAAGAACTATGACCAGTAATATTTGGAGCTTCATAAGGCACTTGACTACATGGAGTCATTCCATTATCTATAGCCAAAGCGTATAAAAATGGTTTAATCGTAGAGCCAACTTGACGAGCAGATTTGACATGGTCATATTTGAAATAATTAAAATCAGCACTACCTATCCAAGATTTGACATGACCATTCATCGGATTTACAGCGAGGAGACCTACTTGAAGCGCAGTCTTAAAAAGTTTTATAGAGTCAATGATACTGATACTTGTATCTTTTGGCCCGTAAGGGGTATAGATTTCCATTTTTAATTTTTGGCTAAGTCTAGTGATAATAGTTTTTTCATCTAAGCCTTGGTTTTCTAGTTCTTTGTATATTGGCATAGCCTTGAGGATATTGAGCACTAGATTTGGATTAGCTTTAGCTCCATAGCGATAAGGATCTTTGCCCTTCCATTCTTGATAAAAACTTTTTTGTAAATATTGAATATGCTCTTTGGTTGCTTCTTCAGCATAGGCTTGAAGTTCGGAGTTGATCGTCGTATATATTTTTAATCCATCTTTATAGAGATTATATGATGAACCATCAGGTTTAGTTAGTTTAGCAAGTATCTCGATGAGTTCAAGCCTCAAAGTCTCTCGAAAATGAGCAGCTAATCCGCTATTGTTAGAGGTTAAATGATAATTTAGTGTTATAGGTAAGGCCTTAAGGCTATCCAAAGCTCTTTGGTCGATGAAATCATGGGTTCTCATGAGTTCTAAGACAATATTTCTTCTTTTTAAGGCGTTTTCTGGTCTGGTTTTTGGATTATATAGACCAGGGCCTTTGAGCATACCTACCAAGACAGCAGACTCTTCTATGGTTAATTGAGCAGGAATTTTTCCGAAATAAGTCATACTAGCTTCCTTTAAACCATATGAATTATGCAAAAAACTCACAGTATTGAAATACAAAGCGATAATCTCATCTTTAGAAAAATTCTCTTCTAACTCAAAAGCGATAATCCATTCTTTAATTTTTTGTGCAATTCTTTTAAAAATATTTTTTCTTTCGGTATCGTGAAACAGATTTTTAGCTAATTGCTGAGTAATTGTCGAAGCCCCTGAAGGTTTCGCTAAAATAAATGTTCTGAAAAAAGCCGACATAAGGCCAAAGGCATCTACCCCACTATGTGATCTAAATCTAAAGTCTTCCGTGGCGATGAGTGCATCTACAGTGTGTTTTGGGATTTCATTATACGTCAACTCTGTACGATTTTCGATGTAATATTTACCTAATACGTCCATCTCTTCCGAAAGTACCACCGAGGATATGGCGTTCTTAGGATTTTTGATATCTTCTAAGGAAGGTAAAGTGCCAAATACACTGAACTTAGCCAAGAAAAACAAAAAACCTAAAAAAAGCAAACCAATACTATAGTATTTTAGAAATACTTTGAAATAACGCCATTGGTCTAGCTCATTTATCATTATTCTACGGTCACACTTTTAGCTAAATTTCTTGGTTGATCTACATTGCATCCTCTGAGCAAAGCAATATGATATGCTAGAAGTTGCATCGGGATAGCAGACAATATCGGTGTTAAGACTTCGTGAATTTCTGGCAATGCGATAAAATGAGTCGACAAATTCTTGATCTCTGTTTCGTTTTCTATAGAAATAGAGATAATTTTTCCTTTTCTAGCGGCTACCTCTTGCATATTTGAGACTAGCTTGTCTTTTAAGCTCATATTATTGGCTACGAAAACCACGGGCATTTGCTCATCGATTAAAGCAATTGGCCCATGTTTCATCTCAGCAGCAGGATAACCTTCGGCATGAATATAGGAGATTTCTTTGAGTTTGAGGGCTCCTTCGAGAGCAGATGGGAAATTATAACCACGACCTAAGAATAGAAAATTCTTTGATTCATAAAAATCTTTTGCGATTTCTTGTGTTTGAAGGTCTAAATCGGGTAATATCTCTTGAATTTTGTCAGGTAGTCCTTCTAACTGAACTAGAATTTCTGTGATTTTTTGTTTGGTCAAAGTGCCTTTTTGATCGGCAAGCCACAAAGCCATTAAGGTTAAAACGGAGAGCTGCGCTGTAAAAGCCTTAGTAGAAGCTACACCAATTTCAGGGCCTGCATGCGTGTAGCAGCCTGCATCTGAAGCTCTCGGTATTGAAGAGCCCACTACATTACAAACCCCTAATATAAGACACCCTTTTTGCTTAGCCATATCGATAGCTGCCAAGGTATCTGCTGTTTCACCTGATTGTGAAATAGCTATGATCACATCTTCTGGATATAAGACAGGATTTCTATATCGAAACTCGGATGCATATTCTACTTCTACGTTTATACGGGCTAAATCTTCAATCAAATACTCTGCAATGAGAGCAGCGTGCCATGATGTGCCGCAAGCCATGATGATGATTCTTTTTGAGTTCAAAAGTTTATTTCGATATTCCTCCAAGCCAGCAAGCTTTATTATGCCTAAGTTAGCATCAATACGACCACGCACAGAGTCCAAAATACTTTTTGGTTGTTCATAAATTTCTTTATGCATGAAAAAATCAAATCCACCTTTTTCAATCATTTCTAACTTGATAGATAACTCCTGAATATAAGGTGAAATGATATCGTTTTCTAACGAAAAAATTTGAAAGTCTCCATTCGACTTAAGTTCTACGATCTCAAACTCATTGAGATATATAATTTTTTTGGTGTATTCTACCAAAGGCGATGCATCTGAAGCAAGGAAAAATTCATTTTCACCCAAGCCTAAAAGTAAGGGAGAGCCCTTTCTAGCCCCAATCATTTCACCTGGATGAAGTGAAGATATCACACAAATAGCATAAGCTCCTGTGACTTCATTCAAAGCTAATCTAACTGCTTCTTTCAAAGAACATTGTTGATTCTTTAATACATCTTCTATCAAATGAACAAGTACTTCCGTATCCGTCTCAGATTTAAACGCATAGCCTCGATTAATCAATTCTGATTTCAAGGTTTGATAATTTTCGATTATTCCATTATGAATCACAGAAATTGTAGCCTCAGCATTAGCATGCGGATGCGCATTGACTTGATTTGGCTCGCCATGTGTCGCCCAACGCGTATGACCTATAGCTAAATGACCAAGTCGAAACTCATCAGGAATTATCGCTTCTAAATCATCTACTTTGCCTTTGTTTTTATAAATTTTGAGCGCTTGATTGTCATAAATCGCAATTCCAGCACTATCATATCCACGATATTCTAGTCTTCTTAGACCTTTGATAACTATTGGATAAGCTTGTCGAAAGCCCATATAGCCCACAATTCCACACATAGTATTATTTCTTTAGATAGTTTATTCTTAATTTGGGTTTAGCGTTTCCATTCATGGCTATAATTTTTCTAGTTTGAATGAAATTATTAGTATTCGCAAGACTCCCACCCCAATTGGTCGCTAAATTATTAGCTAATAAAGCAAACTGCAATTGAGTCGCATTATTTTCAATATGTCCCATTAAGTCCTGTGAAATGTCTAAACGAATCTGTGAACAAGCCACACCATCAATTGTAGTGTCTATCTTGTTAGGATAATAAAAACTAATATTTTTCTGATCCAATATAGTACCATAGGCACTTGTAGCATTACCACGAGAGAGAATCCCTATTCTGTTGATTATCGAATGACTCGTATCTATTACGTTTACGATGAGTTCAGCTTTGATTATATTATAATTTTTTAGCCTTACCGCTAGGTTTGAGAAATCTAAAATACCTCTATACCCATCGTGAGACATGAGATACATTTTATTCGTAAAATTCTTGCTATTTACGATATCTTCTACTAAGCTATTTGTCGTAGCTGCATAAATCCTAGTAAAGCTATTTGTAGCACCGGATGTATTAAATACTGAAACAACAGATAAATTATTCGCATCTTTGCCATATATGACCAATCTCATTTGATTAGATTGGCAGGACATAATAGGCCCACCACCTGTAGAAGTGCTCGCTTCAGGCTTGATGAGAAAACCCTTAAACACATTGTGTAAGGCAGCATTATCTGAATAAGTGCCTGGAGCAATGAGTCGCTGTGCCAAGGAATTATCAAATTTTAATCGTAATGCAGGCGGGAGTTTGATATTGCCATCCATAAAACTATCAGTAGTATTGAAGGTGAAGTTCGGAATCGTAAGCAAAGGCGTAGCATTATAAGTTGGGTCTTGGTTACCAAAGGCGTTTGCAGTAGTCATTGTCGAAGTCAATTCATAAACATTCAAGGTCATTGGGCTAGCCTGTGTTCCATTGCGAAATGTATTGATATAAGGAGCAATCAATACAATACTGTCAACCCTAGAAAAATTAAAACTCCTGCTGCTCGAAGAAGTCTCAAATGACGTATAAAGCCCATATACACTCGTACCAAAATCAGGATGAACGGAAACTCCTAAAGACCATGCCGAAGGATTCGCAATCGTCTGAATAGAATCTCCGACCATAGACCATGTATAAGAAAAACTATCAGATGTTAAAACATCAAATCCACTACTGTCAGCAGAATTAAATACTTCAGATTTGCTACAAGACCAAGTCAAAAGAGAAAATATTACTATCAAAATTGGTTTCATGAAGAAAATTGATTAAGCTACTTGGGGTGTGAATCCTAGAATTTTTAAGAAATTGTTTTGTTCATCGAGCTCATCAAAAATATGAAACAGTGGCTTTGTATTTTCTTTGCATATTTTTTCGATTTGGTCTTTTTGCTCATCGATATAATTCAATACAATATCTGAATAATGCATGGCGCTTCGCACTATACATTCATGAGAGCATGTATCGTAAATTGCTAAATGTTTATTGGGAATATGTCCATCTAGCGAAATTAACTCTTTGAACTTCTTATGGTCATATGAAGCAAATTGATCATCGATATTTTGAAACACTATCTTAGTTTTCATGAAGACTGGGTCTTTGTGAAAAGAGCTTTTGATATACAAAGGTACGAGGGACGAAAACCAACCGTTGCAAATAATCATATCAGGAGCCCAACCGAATTTCTTAACGGTTTCTACGACACCTCGGTTATAAAACACCATGCGCTCTACATTATCGCTATAGAAATCACCTGATTCATCATGAAAAAGCGATTTTCGTTCGAAGAAATCATCATTATAGAGAAAATATACTTGAACTCGGTTTTTATTGATTTGAAGTGAAGATACCTTGATCGTAAGGCTATAATCCTCACCACCAAAGGATACATTGAGCCCTGAGAGTCTAGATACTTGGTTGAGTCTGTGTTTTCGGTCATTGATAAAGCCAAACTTAGGCATTAGAATACGAATGTCACAATTATTGCTCATGAGCAAACTAGGTTGCGTAGAGAGTAATTTTGAGAGATATTCACTATTTTGGGTAAAAGGCATTAAATCATTGGCGACGATGAGTACTTTAGTTTTCTCCATAATACGATTGAGATATGTTTTAGATACAAAGATAGCGAAAAAAAATTATTTTTCTCAATTTTTTTATGAAATTCCGCTATTTTGTTTGGATTTGTAAGTTGTTAGAGTCATTTTTTTACGTACTTAAGACTCAAGGTTTAAGCCCTGGGCTATAAATTGAATTTTCTATGTTTTCAATCAACTTGGAGTCAACCTATTTTAGGATTATATAAATCTCCATCAATACGAAAGTAGTTTACATTTAAATATTTGTTACAAGTTATTTCAGATGATCCTGCTTCTCGAAGGGGGACTTCCTTTTCAACAATAGTATCACCTTCATATTTTGAACATGAGACCATAATGATTAAAAGCAATAGAATTTATTTGTTCCTAATTTGAGCTATTTATAAATTAATAAAATTACCACAAACGCTTTGGCATTGCTGTTAGGAAGGGTGAAGTCATTTCCAAAATCTTTTAAAATCATACACAAAGATAAAAAAATAAAATCCTTTTTGCCAGAAAAAAAATCACACCACCCCGACTTACGGCAATGCAAAGTTGTATGCAGTTTTTTCATTCAGGTATTTCAATGAGTTCTGTTTCCTCGTCTATTTTCATGTCTGT
>JALOMB010000067.1 GCA_025455685.1 Chitinophagales bacterium
TTTCCCCACTTGTTTGAGATATTGATATTTCTAAATACATCAGAAGCCACAGTACCAGCATGTAAATTTAGAGCTGTAGTACTTCCATATATATAATTTGTAGCTGATACCGGAAAGGTATAATTATTGGTGGTAGATAATTCAAATGTACAATTGGTGATATTGATATTCTGACAAGCATCAAATGGGGCTACTGCATTTTTGGGAAACATAGCGATAGCAGACTCCATAGAAGCTGCTGCTGCCGTCGAAGCTGGCTCAGAAAATACAAATCCATTGATGGAAATATTATCCACCCCACTAAGTACCCAAATAGCATCGTAATTTCCCGTGGCTAGTATCGTAGAAGTAATCGTCTTAGTGCCTGTATAAGGGCTAATCGTATTGCCATTTCCATTAAAGGTGATGGAATTTCCTATTAGATTTAAGGAGTTAATTAAAGTGGTACTATTTAACTGATATCCATTAGTAGGGGCTGTTTGGGCGTTTCCTGCTGTCACGCTTACGACTACCGCACCAGAGACACCTTGATTATTTAAGGTATCAATAGCGTCTTTTAGGGTAGGATAAAGCGCAGAGGGAACTGTCATAGTACCCGATACCTGAGCATGAATAGAGGAACTTAATCCAATTAAAATACCTAAAGAAATAAATAAACTAGATAATCTAAAATTCTTAGTCTTATTATTTCCCGTATAAGGTAATAAAGATGAGGTTTGTAAAGATTTATTCATATAATAAAAAGTTAAAATTTCATTTTCGTTAGCAAATGCAAACATAAATAAAAAAAAATTAATACCAAAAAGTTTATTTAATATTTATCCATATTTTTTTACTAAAAAAACTTAAATCACTGAAAATGAGTTGAAAAAAATAGTTTCATCCAATAAAAAATCATTTGAAAAAAAAGTAATCTGATTTAAATAAAAAAATCTTATCTTTGCGGTTCGAAAAAAAGCGTTCTTTTACAAACTAAACCTATGGAAAACTCTTATAAAATAGCTTTTGTCGGTCTAAAGAACAAAGTGTATCGATTTGAATTTGATATCGATACAGAATTCTTCCGAAAAATGGGTTATGAAGACTTCCACAATGCAGAAGTATTGGCTAAGCTAGATTTCGACAAAAGAGAAAATATCTTTGAGTTACGATTTGAGATTGATGGAATAGTGACCTTGGAATGTGACCGATGCAATGAACTCATGGATTATGAGCTTATGGCAGATTTCACGGTATTTGTGAAGTATCTGAGTCGAGAAACTTTGGATGCTGACTCTACTGATGAGATCATCTATATACCGAAGAATGAAACTCATATAGATGTATCTAAGATGATGTATGACTATATATTGCTCCATAAACCGATGAAAATCACGCATGAAATGGGCATCGTAAACAAAGGCAAGCCTAATGAATGCGATCAGACTATTTTAAGTAAATTAAAGATTCAAGAGGAAAATACTGAAGAAGAAGTAGATCCGAGATTTAAGGTACTAGAGAAGTTAAAAACGAATTTATATAACGAATAAAAAATAATTTAAAATAATACTACTATGCCAAATCCAAAGAAAAGAACCTCCGCATCGAGAAGAGACAAAAGAAGAACACATTATACGACTTCGCTACCTACACTAAGTAAATGTAAAACTACAGGCACGATACACATGAGACATAGAGCTTATGAAGTAGATGGGAATTTGTACTACAATGGTAAATTGGTCATAGAGGCGAAAGCGGACTAATTTAAGCCTTCGGGCTAATTTTATTAAAAATTAAGGGATAACCCATCATAGGCTAGATGAATATTGTCTGGTAATGATGGGTTAATGTCATGATAAAGTCCCATTTGATGGGATATGTGAATGAGATATGTTTTCTTGGCACCGAGTCGCTGACTGAGTTGGACAGCTTCATTTAAGCTAAAATGCAAATGATGTGGTGTATGTCTGAGGGCATTGAGTACTAAAACATCTAATCCTTTTAATTTTTCGAGTTCTTGGTCATCGATATGATTGGCATCGGTGATATAAGCGAAGTTTTCGTGTCGAAACCCAAAGCAAAATTCTGAACCGTGATGCACTCTAATCGGTGTGAAAGGTACGCCAAAGACTTCAAAAGGAGTGTTTTGGATGAAGTTTAACTCTGTCATAGGTTTATTTTCATAGGCGAGCGAATCGTCGAAAGCGTAATAAAACTGTAGTTTAAGACTTTGATAAGTATCTTGACTGAGATAAAAAGGAATTTGTTTTCTTCGCATGAAATTGAGGGCTCTAATATCATCATAGCCTCCGACATGGTCTCGATGTGGGTGGGTGAGCAGGACGGCGTCTATATCTGTGATTTGGTGGGTGAGCATTTGCTGACGAAAATCAGGGCCTATATCGATGAGGAAATGAAATCCATTGATATAGAGTAAGGCAGAAGTCCTAAGGCGATGATTTCTAGTGTCCATGCTCTGACAGACTTGACAAGGGCAGCCTATAAGTGGCACGCCAGTAGATGCGCCTGTACCGAGAAATAAGATTTTATTGGTCAAAAAGTGATTTGTTTTGGGTAGAAAAGATCTGATAATAGGTTTTTTTGATATCCTCAGGCCATTCAGCGTGAATTTCAGGTTTTAGTTCCGTGAAAATCTCTATAAGTTTTTCCAATTTAGCTTGCTTGTCTAGAAATTTATTGACTAAAATCATTTTTCGTTCTAAGATGATGCAGGCATTGGATTGAAAAGTGCCTTTTTCGAATCTGACTTTGAAATGAGTTAATTCAAAGAGCGCTAAAAGATTTTTCCAGAGTTTTTCGGTATATTTCATGATTTCAACTGAGTATAGTTACGAAAAATAATCTCAAGCTCTCTTAAAACGATGGCACTCGCGCCCCATATAATATGGTGTTTATATTGAAAAGCTTTGACTTGAATGGTTTTGGAGCCTATAGTCATTGGGACTTTTCGTTTGTTTGCGGTGAGTTCGAAAAAAGGAAAAAAATGAATGGCTTGAACTTCGTCGGGGCTAGGAGTCATTGAGGTATCGGCTTCAATCCAGGATACGAAGGGATACATGAGAAACTTGCTGATTTGAACGGGCACTACGGATAGCGCGCCTAAATGTTGATTTTCCTTAATCGACACACCGATTTCTTCTTGTGTTTCTCTCAAGGAGGCATGCCACACAGATGTGTCGGTAGGTTCGACTTTGCCACCGGGAAATCCAAACTGAAAGGCGTGATGTCCGCCTGCTTGTCGGCGAATCATACAAACTTCCAAGGTGTGGGTGAAGCGAAAAAGAACTTGAATACCCGCTTTTCTAAAGCTGCCTGTATCAATAAGCGCTGAATTGAGATTGGATACATCGAGATATGATTTGTAAGGGTATCTTGGAGAATCGCTGAGGATATCTTTGATAATCTGAGGATGACTCCAATCGATCATAAGCGGGCAAATTGAGTTCAAATCATTAAATAAAGTATCAATTCGAATAGGTTATTCGAATAAATGAGTGAATGGTGGTCGTTATTTAGAAAGGTAAATCTCCGTCGCTATCTAAAGCTTTGATTGGCTCCGAAAAATTGGAAGCCTGAGCGGTTTGAGTAGGGTTAGCTTGGTTGGCGTTAGCAGCTTCTACGGAATCAATTCTCCATACTTTGATATCAGTGTACCAATTATTATTGTATTCTCTAGACTCTACATCGAAATGTACTCTAGCTAACTGGCCTTCTGTAAGTTTTACTTCATCGACTTTGTTTCCCCATAGGTTAAAAGCGATTTTCTTAGGATACTGAGAATCGGTAGTTTCTCCGATAAACAATTGCTTTTTCCAATCGTTTCCTGATTTGTTTTGACCTGAGATTACAGGCAAGATTTGGATGATTTTTACTTGAATGTCCATACTAAATATTTTTTGCTAAAATAATAGAAATTATACAATTCACCACCACTAGAAATCCACAACAAATTCACATACAATATAAAAATTTGTGGAAATTCCATATAAAATTTTTGTAGTTTTTTAACTTCAAAGTCCAAAATATAGCTTATTTTTGTAATATTAAATTTTTCATTAACCAAAACAAAAAAATTAAATTTATGGGATTATTTTCATTTATCAAAGATGCAGGCGACAAAATTTTTGGGAACGCATCAAGTTCAGAGGAGCAAGCAAAAGCAGCAGAGAGCCACATCAAGCAGTACAACATTTCAGATAAGGTTACAGCTACTGTAGAAGGTGATACGATCACACTAAGTGGTGAGGTAGATGATTTATTGGCAAAACAAAAAGTCCTTACCATTGCAGGAAACATTGCTGGAATTTCTAAAGTAGTAGATAATATTTCTGTAGCTCAAGGAGGAGAATTAGCTGAGAGCAATTTCTATGATGTTAAGCCAGGTGATACCTTGTCTAAGATTTCAAAAGAAGTTTATGGCGACCCAAATAGATACAATGCTATTTTCGAAGCTAATAAACCTATGCTTAGTCATCCGGACAAAATCTATCCGGGTCAGAAACTAGTTATTCCTCAAGCGTAATTAGCAGAAGAATGATTTAATGAGGCTATATTTTAAATAATATAGCCTTTTTTTTTGTCTTTAGAATTATAAAAACATGATTCATCATTTAGTTAAAACGCATTCTATAGTTTCGAATTGGGTCAATGCGTTGAGAAATAGAGAAACTCATCATAAGCAAGGAAATTTCAGACTTAATTTACAGCGAATTTCACATATAATGGCATATGAGGTGTCTCAAACTTTAAATTATAGACCTGTCGATATCGCTACGCCACTTGGGATCAAATCGAGTCGTGAGCTCGATGAAGCACTAGTGTTGGCACCAATTTTGAGGGCGGGATTGTCGATGCATGCGGCATTTTTGGAAGTATTTGAAGAGGCGGGCAGTTCATTTTTGCTATCCAATCGTCAGTATTCAGATGAAAATTCTTTTGAAATTGCCTTTCATGGATTAGCTACGGCTCCTATCGAAGGTAAAACCTTAATTATTTTGGATCCCATGATAGCTACAGGAAGTTCGATTATACAGGCAATAGATACTTTTTTTAACATTGGTAAACCCAAGAAAATAATAGTTTGTGGCATTATCGCCTCTAAACATGGCTTGGAAAAATTAAAAGAAAGATATCAAGATATCGAGATTTGGGTAGCCGATATAGATGAAGAAATCAATGATCATGGCTATATTGTACCAGGCTTAGGCGATGCTGGTGATTTAGCATTTGGTTCGAAACTATAATTTTTTAAATTAACATTCTGATTTATTATCCCAATTTATATTTGAGGTCGAATAAAGAATTTTTAGAGGCGCCACAAAGTTAAAAATTGTTAACTTGCAAAATCTATTTTTGGGGTTAAAGGGCTAATTTAATAGAGTATAAGTATATAATTAAAGTAAATTGGTTTTAGATGTATTAAAAATTTACAAAACAAACGTTTGGTAAATTAAAAAATTATTATATTTGCTTTTAGAATCAAAAATAATATTAATATGAAAACAAAAACGCTAAAAGGTGGTGCTTTTATCATCGAGGACCAAGATTTAAATAGCTTTTATGCTCCTGAAATGCTCAGTGAAGAGGTTCAGCAATTTTCGGAGATGATATCTGACTTTGTAGAAAAGAAGGTGAAACCAAATTTCGACAAAATAGACAAAGGCGCGCATGATTTAGTGGTTTCTTTGCTCAAAGAAGCTGGTGAATTAGGTATATTATCGGCATCTTTGCCTGAGGAGTATCAGGGATTGAATGTGGATTTTCATACTGAATCTATCATTAGTGAGCAAGTAGGCAAAGCGCATTCTTTTTCTGTAGCATTAGCGGCACATACGGGTATAGGGACATTGCCAATTTTATATTTTGGAAATTCCGAGCAAAAATCAAAATATCTGCCTGGTTTGGGTAGTGGTGCCCTACTCGCTTCATATTGTCTTACTGAGCCTGGTAGTGGTTCCGATGCTTTGGGTGCGAAAACGAAGGCTGTACTAAGTGAGGATGGCAAACATTACATACTCAACGGACAAAAAATGTGGATTACCAACGCTGGTTTTGCCGATGTATTTATCGTATTTGCGCAAGTCGATGGCGATAAGTTTACAGGGTTTATCGTAGAAAAAGGCTCTGAAGGCTTGACCCTCGGTGCAGAAGAAGAGAAAATGGGTATCAAAGGAAGTTCAACTCGAATGGTATTTCTCGAAAATGTCAAAGTTCCTGTTGAAAATTTATTAGGAGAAATAGGTAAAGGTCACAAAATAGCCTTTAATGTATTGAACATCGGTAGATATAAGCTCTGTGTCATGGCTATGGGCGGTGCAAAAGAAACATTTAATCATGCAGTGCGTTATGCTAATGAGCGAATTCAATTTAAGATTCCAATTGCTAAATTTGGCGCAATTAGAGAGAAAATAGCAGATATGGCCATTAGCATTTATGCTACAGAATCAGCTACATATCGTACTTCTGGCCTTATAGAAAATCAAATTCAAGAGCTAACTTCCAACGGCATGGATAAAACCTCTGCTAAACTCGAAGCAGCTGAAGAGTACAGTATTGAGTGTGCTTTGCTCAAAGTAATCGGCTCTGAAACGCTTGATTTGGTAGTGGATGAAAGTGTACAGATTTATGGTGGAATGGGCTTCAGCGAAGAATCACCAGTCGCAAGAGCCTATAGAGACTCGAGGATAAATAGAATTTTCGAAGGTACAAACGAAATCAATAGATTGCTCGGAGTCGGTACCCTAGCTAAACGAGCAATGAAAGGCGAGCTTGATTTGCAATCGCCAATTAAAGCTGCGATGGGTGATTTAATGAATATGGACTTTTCTGAAGTAAGTGGTGATTTAGGCGCTGAGAAAAAATCTATAGCCAATGCTAAAAAAGCCTTTTTGATTATAGCAGGTGGTGCCATTCAGAAATTCGGCTTAGAATTTGAGCGTCAGCAAGAGATTATCATGAAACTATCTGATATCATGATCGATATTTTCGCTGCGGAAAGTATTCTGATGCGGGTAGAAAAGAAAATTCAAACTTCGGGCTTAGAAGGCGCTGCGCATGACATCAACATACTCAAGGTATTTCTATACGAAGCAATGGACAGAATTTATATGAAAGGAAAACAGGCGATTCACTCTTCACAAGAAGGGGATCAAATGACTATGATGCTTATGGGTTTGAAGCGATTTACGAAATACGAAAGTATCAACGTAGTAGAAACCAAACGAGCGATAGCCAAGATATACATTGAAAAACAAGCTTATTGATCTCAAGTCAATAAGTAATTAAAGGCAGTACTACGGTGCTGCTTTTTTTATGCCTCCATCAATTATTGATTTTTTTATATCTTTGCTGTATCACTAAATCTAAAATATATGTATCGTATCGAAAAAGACACAATGGGCGAAGTGCAAGTGCCAAAGGATGCCTTGTATGGCGCTCAGACACAGCGTTCCATTGACAACTTCAAAATTGATATAGACAGAAGTCGAATGCCAAAAGAGATTATTCGCGCTTTTGCTATTTTAAAGAAAGCTGCTGCTTTGACCAATCACGAACTAGGAGAATTAGACGATTTGAAAAAAAATGCTATTTCTCAAGTATGCGATGAAATCCTAACAGGTGCTTTGGACGCTTGGTTTCCTTTGGTCGTATGGCAAACCGGTTCAGGAACTCAAAGCAATATGAACGTCAATGAAGTAATCGCAAATAAAGCGCACATCAATTTAGGTGGTCATATAGAAGATAAAGAAAAGAAAATACATCCCAATAATGATGTAAATATGAGTCAAAGCTCAAATGACACCTTTCCTACGGCAATGCATATTGCAGCTTATAAACTTATGGTCGAGCGAGTCCTACCAAGTGTTAAAAAATTAAGAGATACCTTGGATCAAAAATCTAAGTCATTTCAAGAAGTTATCAAAATTGGACGAACGCATTTTATGGATGCTACGCCTCTAACACTAGGTCAAGAGTTTAGTGGCTATGTAGCTCAGCTTGACTATGCCCTAAGGGCAATAGAAAATTCTTTGCCTCATCTCAGTGAATTAGCATTGGGTGGTACTGCTGTAGGTACAGGATTAAATACGCCAATAGGATATAGCGAGTTAGTAGCCAAACACATTGCACAGTTGACTAAGCTCCCATTTACATCAGCGCCCAATAAATTTGAATCTTTAGCAGCGCATGATGCAATCGTAGAGAGCCATGGAGCCCTAAAACAAACCGCTGTTTCCTTAATGAAGATTGCCAATGATATCAGAATGCTAGCTTCTGGACCTAGAGCAGGTTTAGGGGAGCTCTATATTCCAGACAATGAGCCTGGAAGCTCAATTATGCCTGGAAAAGTAAATCCTACTCAATGTGAAGCCCTGACCATGGTTTGTTGTCAAGTCCTTGGAAATGATGTCGCTATAAGCGTTGGAGGAATGAACGGTCATTTCGAACTTAATGTTTATAAGCCAATGATGATTTATAATTTCATACAATCAGCTTCACTCCTTGCTGATGCTTGTGTATCTTTTAATGATAAATGTGCCCTTGGAATTGAACCGATACATGAAAATATTAATCAACATGTCAATAATTCTTTGATGCTTGTGACCGCTTTAAATAAAAAGATAGGGTATTACAAAGCTGCTGAAATAGCTCAAAACGCTCATAAAAACAAATTAACACTAAAAGAATCTGCTGTAGGTTTAGGATATGTCACTGAAGCAGAATTTGACCAATGGGTACAGGCCAAAGATATGGTTTAGATAGGTAACTTAGACAAGAATTTTTGATGAAAAAATCCAATAGAACAAATTCTATTGGATTTTTTTTTATACGTTAGTAACACAAATATTCCTTTTTTGGTGTCTTATGATTTCATAGAAATTGAAATTAAAAATCAATCCCAAATATGAAATATTTATAGATGAAAATCTATTATGAATCAAAAAAAAATGGAATTAGCTAGCTAATTCAATTTAATAAAATATTATACAATTAAAAAATTACTTTCTAAACCAAGCAACTCCGTAGGATACTATGGTAATTTTGTTGATAGACTGAGAAGTCAAATCACTTGGAAAAATGGTTACATTGGTGATTGATGGTAAAGTATTAGCAACTACATCACCTGAAGCACTTCCTTCTATGACGATACTTCTACTAAGCGTTAAATTTTGATTGTTATCGGATTGTGCCAAATTAATAATTGTAATTTCTCTTCCGAAGTTTGCTGCTGGATCCGGGATAGTAATCGTACCAGCAGTTGTGCCTTTGTATATCAATACATCTTCATTGGTAATGGTATAATTATTTGAAGTAGTTTGCATGACAATTTTAGATTTGGCTAAAGTTGGAGACACTCTTCTCACTACATTATTTGTAGCGTTAACTACCAAGATACTGTCGGTTGATACATTACCTGACTGAAGTCCAGCAAGCGCTATGGTATTAGTAGCAGAAGTAGTGATAATAGTTGGTTGTATCAAATTACCACCTAATTGTACATTAGTACCTGTTTTAGTTAAGCCGTTATCAGCAGTAATTTTTTCACCAACTGCATTAGGAGATATTCTTTTAAGTTTTCCTGAAGAAGGGTCAACTACGACTAGACTATCATTCACAGAACCTGAGCCTAAGCTAGTGATATTAAGTCCTGTACCATTCAAGGTCAATGTGTTGGTCGCATCTGTTCCAATTGTAGTAGGCTTGGTAAGGGGACCACCTAATTCTACAGCAGTACCATTTTTAGTCAAACCATTTGTCGCAGTAGTGATACCACCTACAGTAGTTTGAGGTACTTTTTTCATGACACCACTAGCACCTGCTACGGACAAAGTATTAGTAGGTGAGGTAGTTAATAAAGTAGGTCTAGTCAATGTTCCTCCTAATTCTACAGCAGTACCATTTTTAGTCAAACCATTTGTCGCAGTAGTGATACCACCTACAGTAGTTTGAGGTACTTTTTTCATGACACCACTAGCA
>JALOMB010000159.1 GCA_025455685.1 Chitinophagales bacterium
AACAAGAGATATAAGATAAAAAACAGTCTCATAGCTCAGTTGGTTAGAGCGCTACACTGATAATGTAGAGGTCGGCGGTTCAAATCCGCCTGAGACTACTTTTTTTATTATATATCCACTTTTCTTCTTCGATGCTATTTTGTCCTGCTTTAGATTAAGCAATTCATTAGTGACTTTTTATACCATTGAGATTTTTATCTTTATTGATTTTTAACCTTTTAGAATAAATTATTATACGTATCTTTGTATTACGTTATTCCATTCACTTCTAAAACTTATCATCATGGCTAAGAAATCAGATATCTCCGCTGTTACCATTCAAGAGCATTACATAGACTTCGTTCTTACCAACGGTAATAAACCACTAAGTGTTTATCATTTTGCTAAATCCCTCGATATTAGCGAAGCTATGTTTTATGAATTTTTCAGCTCCTTCGAACAAATTGAGGCTCAATTTTTAGTCGATATGCATCGCCATACACTAGAACTTGTCGAAAAATCACCAGATTTCAAATCTTATCAAGCCCAAGAAAAACTATCCACTTATTACTATACTTTTCTCGAAATTGCCAAAGCCAACCGTAGTTTTTTGAAATTTATCTTCAATGCCAAAGTAATCGATTTGAGCAAAGTATCAACCCTAAATGAATACAAACCTCATTTCATAGAATTTATAACGCCAATCCTCACTTTGCCTATAGATACGAAAATTCAAAAAATCAATGAAACCCAGCTCAAAGCGCTACATCAAGGAGCATGGCTACAAATGCTCACTTTATTTGGTTTTTGGCTACAAGATACTTCTACGAACTTCGAAAAATCTGACGCTTTTGTCGAAAAATCCGTGAAAGCTAGTTTTGATCTAGTATATCATAGTCCTTTAAGTAGTTTAGTGGATTTAGGTAAATTTATTATTAAAGAAGGAGTTAACATTTAAGTCTATTTTGACCATATCATTTTCAAAATACTCCGATGAAAAAAATAGATTCTATTCCCACCAATAAAATTCAGCGTGTATCCAAACTTTTGACTACAGGTGCCAAAATTGGCGGAAACTATTTAAAATATTATGCCGATACTTTGGTGAATGATGAAAATGCAAAAGAAAATCTTCATCAAAACAACGCCGAAGACATATACGATAGCCTCAAAGAACTCAAAGGAAGTGCCCTCAAGGTAGCACAAATGCTATCCATGGAAAAAAATCTTTTGCCAATTCAATATGTAGAAAAATTTTCCTTGTCTCAATTCTCTGTACCACCACTATCGGCACCATTGGTGAGAAAGACTTTTAAAACTTATTTTGAGCGATATCCTGAAGAAATTTTCGATACCTTCACGCCTGATTCGGTCAATGCCGCAAGTATAGGCCAAGTGCATCGCGCTACCAAAGGGGATAAAAATTTAGCCGTCAAAATTCAATATCCAGGCGTCAGAGATAGCATAAAAAGTGATGTCGCCATTGTCAAACCTATCGCTATTCGGATGTTTAATCTTCAAGGCATTTCGGATGAGTATTTTCAAGAAGTAGAAGATAAATTGACAGAAGAAACCGACTATATTCTGGAGCTTCAGCGAAGTAATGACATGAGAGAAGCCTGTAAATCCATAACTTCTTTAAAATTTCCTACTTATTATCCAGAATTTTCGTGTGCCAAAATCATCACCATGGATTGGATGGAAGGCAAACACCTCACCGAGTTTTTAGAAACTAATCCTAGTCAAGAAATTAGAGATAATTTAGGGCAGACCTTATGGAATTTTTATATGTTTCAAATTCATCATTTGAAGCGATTTCACGCAGATCCACACCCTGGCAATTTTTTGGTAGATAAGGAAAATCAGCTTGTGGCTATAGACTTCGGCTGTATCAAAGAAATTCCTATGGATTTTTATGTGCCTTATTTTGAGGTCTCAGCTCCGGAGACTTTGGCGAATTTACCTTTATTTCAAAAGAAACTAACCGAATTAGAAATTCTAAAATCTACGGATACTCCGAAAGAAACCCAATTTTTCACAGATTTATTTCATCAATTGCTTACGGTATTTACCAAACCGATTCATACCGATACCTTTGATTTTTCGGATCTAGATTTTTATAACCAAGTAGCGGATTTAAGTCAGCAATTTGCACAAGATAAGACTCTTCGAAAAATGAATGGTAATCGAGGCTCTCGGCATTTTATCTATGTCAATCGTACTTTTTTTGGTTTGTATCAATTGATGTTTGACATCAAAGCCAAAATAGAGGTAAATCAGTATCAGAAGTTTGTAAACTAGCCTTTTATCTCCTCGCCTTTCAAGGTGTTTTCACCTTGAAACATTAGAGGTCATAAGAATATCTGCGGTAGCGGTGGCTTTTAAATAACTTGAAATAAATTTGAATTTGATTAATTAAAAAATAGTTATTTTCGAATTATGATAGAACATCATCCCTTCGCCTTTCAAGGTGTTTTCACCTTGAAACATTAGAGGTCATAAGAATATCTGCGGTAGCGGTGACTTTTAAATAACTTGAAATAAATTTGAATTT
>JALOMB010000068.1 GCA_025455685.1 Chitinophagales bacterium
GATCGATAGCCATCATATGAAAAGAGCAATAACAATGGTCGGCCTACGATATGGTCTTCAGGTACAAAACCCCAGACTCTTGAATCTTGAGAATTATGGCGATTGTCTCCCATCATAAAGTAATAATCCATTTTGACTGAATATACATTGGTTTTTTGACCATTGATTTCAAAAGAATTAGGGCCTAAAATTTTGAGCGTATTCTTTTCATAAATCTCAATAATTCGTTGATACAAAGCTATATTTGAGTCTGTAAGGGTAATTTTCATACCTTTATATGGTACTACAAGCGGTCCATAATTGTCCACGGACCACTTGACAAATTGCTTTTGGTGGGGAAACATGAAATTATTGGAATCAGGCTCAGGATAGATGATACGCTCGATAGAGACTACAGCTGGATTGGTTTTTATTTTTTGAGCGGTAAGTAGGTCGGTTTTAACCATGACAATTTCATTACTAATCGGATATGCATTCATTTGATCCTCTGAAATATTTACTTGAAGTTCATTTAAATCTTGCGTTATAAATTCCATTACGTTAAAAATCTTAGTCGGATCAAGTACTACCTTGTGTTCGAATTGAACTTTAGGTGCTTGATAGGCTTTATTTTGACCGATATAGAGATCTCCGTTGATGATTCTAAGTGTATCATTTGGTATGGCCACACAGCGTTTGACATAATTATCTCTTTTATCCACAGGTCTAGTATTGATATTATTTCCTTGCAAAACCTGCTCTCTTCCATATTTCTGAACCTCTTGAGTATAAAGCACTGCCGATTGAAATTGTTCTAAAACGGTATCGCCTTCAGGAAAATTAAATACGACCAAGTCATTTCTTTGAATTTTTCTTGTATTTGGAAATCTCCAATAAGGCAATTTAATCCACTCTAGATAAGAATTTAATTTATTCTGTGTCCCTGGAATTACATTGTGAAAAATAGGAATGCTTAATGGGGTTTGCGGAATTCGAGAACCATAACTGACTTTTTCTACTATTAAATAATCTCCTACTAAAAGCGTACCTTCTAGAGAAGACGTAGGAATAGTATAAATCTCAGCTATAAAAACTCTAAAAACATAGGCTACAGATAATGCATAAACCAATACATCGAGCCACTCTCTTACGATTCCTTTGTCTGGTTTACGAAAAGCTGATCCATCTTCACCTTTTGGGCCATAGTACTTTGGTTTTACTTTGCCAAAGAGATAAGGGAAATAAAACATAGCGCCTAGAATACCTAGATAGTGTTCTTTTAATCCATAAATACGATGTGCATTGAGTAAATCACTCATAAGCTCAGCTGCATATACAATATTTAAGCCCGGAACAGCATAGATAAGTATCATCCAGGGATTATTGCCTGTGAGCTCTAATAAGATTTTTTTATTGAGAAATGGAACAAATGCTTTATATCCTGAAATTCCTCTTGATCGGAAAAAAAAATAAAAACCTATATGAGTACCTATTACCGTCAAAACATAGAAAACAATTAAAAAAACCATATTGTATTTTTTATTAGACAAAAATCCATATTTTTTTTT
This sequence comes from Chitinophagales bacterium, assembly GCA_025455685.1. Classification (GTDB taxonomy): domain Bacteria; phylum Bacteroidota; class Bacteroidia; order Chitinophagales; family JADJOU01; genus JALOMB01. Next base: position 1,548 of record JALOMB010000068.1, read on the forward strand.
AAATGCACTTATAAAATTTTTAAAAAATGTTGGATCATAGGCGACTTTTAAAGAATACAAATTCAAAACCTATTGAATTTATTGACTTAGAGTCATCAAGAATGTGGAATTGATGTGTAAAGACTATTTTTATTGAACTATTATCTATGCTCATCAAATGGCCTAAAAAAACGACAAGTATTTTTCTTGATATTTTCTAATTCATGTCTCAATGTTTACTACATTTAAAAACAAACCACTGATTTTCAATACACTTACGTCAGAATTCACTTAAGAATTGGTTTAAAAAAATAGCCGAAAGTAATCCCATTGGAATATGAGTAAAAAAAACGCCAAGGTATCAAACGCATCGATTCCAGAGGATGCATCATTTCTGCTGTGTGGTGAACTCTATGAAACTTTTCTTAATCGTATTTCTTTTCTGTAGCATAAAAAAGCCCATACAGCAAAAAAAAGAAACATAATCCATAAACAAATACTATGATTCCTATTGCTACATACAAAAACGTTTCATGTGAAATATACGCCCGAAAGGGATTAAATTCATTGGAAATATGATTTTTAATTTATAGTACAGCGATGAACCTGTATCAAAAACAAGGTCAAATACCCCAAATATAAACGTAAAAAGAAACCCCGCAATAACCCATGTTTTGATTTTGTTATAAGCCTTTTCCCAAAATCGCAATTATAAATTTCTTATGATATGAATCATCTTATCGAGAAATTAAGTATATACAAAAGAAAAATTTATTTTATAATAAGCTATAGAAAACATTATAGTCTCTACCTATACAAATGTAACTTGTTTGACTTAATTGGTTACCTTAGTGAGTTGATGCTGATGACAAATATCAAACAAGATGCGCTCTAAATTAGATAGCTCAATAGGCAATGACATGGAACGAATTTTGAAGACTTTATTTGAATTCTTAACTTCAATTAATTTAATAGGTGCATCACAACAATTGACTTCCTTAATAGGAACTTTATCAAAATTAATCTTATCAACCTCATTCTTGAGCTTCGAAAAATTAGCATCAGACAAATTCCCGGAATAATCTCCTATTAAATTAGAATCAAGTGTCCAAGTGTTGGGAATATATACTGACAAAACTTTAAGTTTTATCGATTTGTCAGATAAAATAACTGCTTCATATGCTGGGCAGGAGCCGTAGCAAGTAGAAGTGTAATAGGTAATTTGATCAAAACTCAGCTTATCTTTATTAGATGATTTCGCTGTACCACAACTCCACGAAAAAAGTAAACTTACTAGAAAAAATAATGTCAATTTCATTATTTACTAGTTTTTTCAATTATTGGACTAGCGGTATTGATTAGGTCAGATTTTAAGCTTTGCATTAAATCTTCTAGCTTTGCTCGAAACACCGGGTCTTCTAATTTTTTATAGACTTGATTCATCATCGATTTCATTTGCTTGACATCGACCTTATAAGCTTGTTGATTAAAATTCATGATTAAATTTGAGTCTTTATCCATTTTTACAGATAAATCCAAAGAGTCAAATTTACCTAGTTTTATGGTTTCTTGAGCATGAATCCCAAAGAATGAAAAGGCAAATAAGCTTAAAATAAGAATTTTTTTCATGTTTTTTTAATTTAGACGATTAGCTTAATTATAAAGTTTAGTTAACTCATTATTTTTACCAATTCACCCGTAGCGAGCCACTCATCTGTAATCTTATGAATAATTCCATTGATAAAATCTTTTCCCTTCGATGACGTAAAGGACTTGCTTATTTCAATATATTCGTTAATGCTAACTTTAATCGGAATATCTTTTAGCGTATAGATTTCAATAATAGCAATTAAAACAATCATAATCTCGATTTGAGGAATGCGTTCGATATTCCATCCTTTTAGCTTTTGATTTATTTTAGAATAAAAAACTGTTTGGTGCTCGAAATAGAATTCAATCAACTGAGTGCTCATCCTAAAACTCTTTTCAAACATATGAAAATCGGTATTTAGCGACCATTCATTTTGATCTTGAGCATGTTTGCGATAATACACGTAAATCGAATCATAATCTTGCTCAATACAAGGGTAATCAAACTCTAATTTGCTCACTAAACTTTCTAATTTAGGAATTCTTTTTTTAAGAAAGTCAACAAAAACAGAAAGCTCTGAAGCCTTAGAATAGTCAAGACAGTATTTCGAATAAGCCTCTGAAGCAAATAAGTCAAGTAGTAATTTCTTGAGGTCATAATACTCTAAATCCAATATTCTTTTATGGGCGTATTGCTGAAATACTTTATCCTCTTGTAAACTCTTATAAATTGCTGATTTGAGCAGAGCATCATCAATAATCTCAAAAGATTCTTTGACCATTTTTTTTTCTTGAATGTCTCGATAAGTCTCGATAAACTGTACCGTAAGATAAAAAGTCAATATATTATCTAGATGTAAGCTATATATTTGATTAATCCTAATTTTTTGAAAATCTTAGTCTTTAGTTAAGTCAAAATTTTCTTCTATTTGACCACTAAAGAGAATTTGTATAGCTATTATTCGATTAGCGCGACGTGAAATCATATGTTATAACTTGTTTCGAATAATATTAGCCTTTTGAATTCTGTCTTCAGCCATTTTAATCGCTGCTATTTGAGGATTAACTTTGAGCATATTTGCTTTGTCGAAAATTTCTGAGAGCAAATCATAAATTGGATCTATTAGAGATATAGTTCTTTCTTTGGAATAAGTACCGATTACTTCCGTGTAGCAGTTGATGACACCGCCAGCATTGATCAAGAAATCAGGAGCATAAGTAATTTGCCTTTTAACTAATTCGTCTCCGTCTCTTTGTTCTTCTTTGAGTTGATTATTTGCAGCACCACAAATCAATTGACATTTTAGTAGCGCTATAGATTCAGGATTGAGTATCGCACCAAGAGCACAAGGAGAAAAAATATCGCATTCAAAACCAATGACCTCTTTTGGATCGACTATAGTGACTTTATGCTTATCAGAAACTTTCTTAAGATTTTGAAGATTTATGTCTGAAACGAACACCGCCGCACCCTCTTGAATAAGGTGATCAACCAAAAATTGACCCACATGTCCCACCCCTTGTACTAAGATTTTGGTATTAGACAAACTTTCTTTTCCTGTGATCTTTTTCCATGAAGATTTCATAGAAATATAAACACCATAGGCAGTAAAAGGACTTGGATCACCACTTCCTCCAATATGCAGCGGTTTACCAGAAACATATTGAGTCTCCATAGCGATGTATTCGATTTCTCTTGGAGAAGTACCTACATCTTCTGCAGTAATATATTTACCAGATAATTTATCGACGAATTGACCATATCTACGCCAAAAAAACTCATCTCTTTTAGTATCCTTGTCAGCAATAATTACAGCCTTACCACCACCTAAATTGATACCTGAAATTGAAGATTTAAAAGTCATACCTCTAGACAACCTTAGAACATCTTCCAAAGCCTTAGATTCATCTTCATAAGCCCATACACGAGTACCGCCTAGAGAAGGTCCTAAAACAGTATTATGAATTGCAATAATGGCTTTGAGTCCTAATTCATGGTCATGACAAAATGTAACTTGTTCATGTTCTGAATTTTGGAGAATTTCAAATAGATTAGTTTGAGCAATATTCATAAATTAAAAATTAGTTAGTTTTGTTTTGACAAATATCAATAATAGCTTGACTTACTTTTTCTACGACATTTTTATCAAAAGGACTTGGTATCACACAATCAACCTTTGGTACTGAGACACAAGATGCAATAGCATAGGAAGCAGCCAATTTCATTTCATTTGTAATTTGCGTAGCTCCAGCAGTTAAGGCACCTTTGAATATCCCTGGGAAAGCTAATACATTATTGACTTGATTGGGAAAATCACTTCTACCAGTACATACGATAGCAGCGCCAGCCTTCAGAGCCAAATCTGGCATTATTTCAGGAGTAGGATTAGCCAAAGCAAAGATAATAGGTTTGGCATTCATCGATTTAATATCGTTCATACGAAGCACATCAGCTTTAGACACCCCTATAAATACATCGGCTCCATGAAGTGCATCACTAAGAGTACCCGCTATATTTTCAGTATTTGTATATGCCAAGAGTTGAGTCTTTTCGGGGTTTAGCGCTTTTCTTCCTTTGCTGATAATTCCAATTGAATCGCACGCGATAACTTCTCGAACCGGCAAATAAGAATCATGATTTATATCGATTTTCTTCAACATCTTAATAATAGAAATTCCTGCTGCGCCACTTCCATTTACCACAACTTTGAGATCTTCAAATTTCTTGTCGAGAACCTTGCAAGAATTCAATAAAGCCGCAATGAGTACAATTGCTGTACCATGTTGGTCATCATGAAATACTGGAATGCCTAAATCTTGAAGACTTTGCTCGATTTCAAAACATTTAGGTGCCGAAATATCTTCTAAATTTATACCTCCAAATACAGGCGCTATATTTCTAACTAATTCGATGATTTTATGAGTATCTTGAGTTTTGATACAAATCGGAAAAGCATCTAAGCCCGCAAACTCTTTGAACAAAATCGCTTTGCCTTCCATAACTGGAATCGCAGCATCAGCTCCGATATTCCCTAAGCCAAGTACAGCAGAGCCATCAGAGATAATACCTACAGTATTATTTTTAATCGTATATTTTCTAGCTAAATGAGGATCCTTCTGGATTGCTAAGCAAGGAGCAGCTACACCTGGAGAATAGGCCAACGACAAGTCTTCAGCATCTCTTAAAGCAATTTTGCTTACAATAGAGATTTTGCCTTTATGCTTAGCATGAAGCTGAAGTGATTGTTGATAAATATCTTCAATTGATTTCATATTTTAGATTTCAATAATTTCTTTAAACTTTTTAAAATTTTGTTCATTAGATAAAAAATTATCAATATAGTCTTTTCGTAGCTTTAAATATTCTTCTGAAAGTGAAATATCGAAGAGTTCATTTATTTTTTCTTGCATTTCTGAAGCCTCATTGACTACATGACAAATTGACTTTAAGGGTTCATGATAAATCATTTTTTCATTAACTATGATGTGTCGGGCAAGAAAAGCAGACTTAATCAACCTTTGCTTTAGACCGATGTTTTGCATAGAAAAATGAACTACTACCCTAGCTTTTTGGACAAATAAATTATAATCTTCCTCGCTTAAATCAGAAAAAACATGAATATGAGGATATTTTGACACTAAATCCAATAATGATTTTTTGGGTTTTTTCCCTATAATATAGACTTTATGCTTAAGATGGGCAAAAACCTTACTTACCAGCCAATACATTGCTTGATTATTTTCGACGATATCTAGGGAAGCATGAGTCAATACATAATCCTGACCCTCTATATCTATATCTAGTTTGTCAAAAAGGTGAAAAGAAGGTAAATGATACACTTGATTATTAAACTGCTTACAATAGTTTACGTCATCAGGATGAATGGTAAATATATAAGTAGCGTATTTCATTTTAGACTCAAATAATTTGAGTTTTTTGGCTTCTACACTATAATGGATTTTATAAAGCAAATTTTGATCAAATTTACTGAGATTATGATAATATTGAGGTTCTATATTATGCAGCCATACAATTTTCTTTCTAGACTCTAGCGCAGGATGAGCGAGATAAAAACAAGTATGCAAGCCTTCAAAAATTATAGGCGCATCATCCAAGAGTAAATTAGCCAACAATTCTTTATTGCTTCTCGACTTGATAATGTAGGGGATCGCACTAAAGAAAACCCGATAAACTTGCTTTCTAGGATAATAATTTACTTGATGACAAAACTGAAGTAAGGTTTCGTTTTTTTGTTTTTTCCCATACTCAAAACAATGTAAAATTACTTCGTATCCATTATCTTTTAAGTATTTAATCTTAGAAAACACATCTATTATTCCTCCATAGATTGGGGGATAAGGTATATCAAAACTCACTACATGTATTCTCTTATTCACAATAAAATATAGAACTCAATTTTTTAATTTGTTTTGTCCAAAGTAACTTTTCGCGAGCAAAGATACAATTTTTAAGATAGGTCTGATGTATTAAATTATTTTCATATAAAAAATTGATTTCTTTGGCTATACTACAAGGCTTAATATCTTTGATCATAGAGCCTACCGGAAACTCTTGTAAATAGCGTTCGATTTCAGGACTATGACTGTGTATACTCGGTGTGGCGCATTGGATATAATCAAAAAGACGATTAGGCAGGGCTAAAGCATAACTTTTGGCAGCTACATGCAATAAATTGATTCCTAGATAGGCCTTTGAAGTTATAGGAAGTATCTGGGCATAAGGCAAAAACCCCAATAGTTCAATGCGGCTACGATAAGGCTTCGTGGACAATAAACTAGTAATTTTCTCATACAAAGGCCCGTCGCCAATAATTTTTAGCGTTAAATCTTCGTGAACATAAGCAAAGGCTTCGATAAGTTCCTCCAAACCTCTACCTTCATTCAAATTGCCTTGATATAGCACATAAGGCATTTTTTGTTCTTGAATTTCAATATTCAAAGGTAATGGCCAATTTTCTATCACTTCCAAATGTTTTCCATAGCGCCTTAAGTATTCATCAGCATATCCTTGACTCACCGTATAGGCTCTATCGATTTGAGCAAATGAAATTTTTTCTAAACCTAACCAAATATTTCGCTCAAGCTTTCGATGCATTAACTCAGGGGTTTCTGTATAGAGTTCATGAGCATCGTAAATCAACGTAAATTTCTTGAATCTCTTAATCAAAGCGGCTACCCATAGGGTATCTAAATCTACAGCCAAGACTATTTCCAATTTATTAAAAATAAGCGAATGAAGCAAATTTATCCCTAAATGCAAATACATCATTTTTCCTTTGCTAAAAGGATTAAACAGTCTCTTGAGTGCATATTTATCAGAGTTGTCGATGCTTTTGGATTGAGAAAACCGTTGTGCCAAAATTTCAACTTCAAAGCCCAATTCTACTAAACTAAGCGCTGTTTTTCTCATGCGTTGGTCATAGCTATAGTCATTGGATATCAAAATTAAGACTTTAGGGGATTTCATATCAATCTAAAGAAAATAAATCATTTGTTGTATCTTTTGAAGTAGTCGTCAATTTCTGGTCTTAGTTCTAAACCGATTCTTTCAAATATGTCAAGCAGGTCGGTATATGCTCCTTGTCCGCCAAGAAAATCCCAAAACTCTGCTGCAACTTTTAATTCATTGTCTAAATCTAGCATACCACGCATAGTCCAACGGTTGTATGGTTGTGGTTCATAAGGGTTGTAAGGAATTGCAATAATTGTCTGTACATTTGCTGTCGGATTGGTTGCTAATGTTGTGGCTACCCATTCTAAAAGAGTTCTTTTAAATTCTTTAAATCCTCCTGCATTTGGCTTGGCTGTTTTGATGTCGAACAAATAAATTGTTCCATCATGTCCGATAAGTTTAACGTCAACTTTTGTTGGCTTTACAGTTTTCATTTCACCGGATTGGCATACTTCTCTGATTGCATTTATTTCTTCTATTTTATTTGGTGAAGAGGTTGCAATAGCAAGTCCGTCCATAATATTTTGAATTACTCTGTGAGCTTCTGAAGAAATTTGATTTCCTGCTGTTTGCTGTGATTCGGCACTTGCAAAAGTTGACAATGCTAATGCTTTAGCAACTGGTTCAAAAATGCTTGTCCCAAAATTTGTGTTTAATGAATGTATAAAAGAAAACAAAGCCATTCTGTCTTGACCAAGTAGCCTTGTATGAAAAGGCATTACTGCTGGTTCTGGATTATAATTTTGAAATTTATGCCTTAAGCTGTTTCGTAAAACTGCTTCAACTTGCTGTATTTGTTGTTGTGTTAATGCCATTTTCTAACTCTTTAAGTAATTGTTTTGTCTTAGGTCCTGAATAAAACCCTCTTTTGTCATATAAATATCTCTGTGATTGAATAAACTGATTTGCTTCTTCGAATAAACTAAGAACATTATCTTTAACTTTGAGACTATCAAGAATATTTATTGTGGAATAGTATTTGTTTTTAAAAAGTTTGTATGTCACTAATAATAAGTGCATATCTTGAGTTTGTGATTCAAGTTGAATTTGG
>JALOMB010000013.1 GCA_025455685.1 Chitinophagales bacterium
TTTAGAAGAAATGTATGTAACATAATATGGAAAATCCTTTTTTTTCTATCATTATACCGACTTATAATCGCGCCGATTTGCTTTTGGATACCTTGAAATCTATCCAAGCGCAGACTTTTGCGGATTTTGAATGTATTATCGTAGATGATGGAGGTCGAGACCATACTGAGGAAGTCGTTAAATCCTTAGAAGACCAAAGGTTTCGCTATTATTGGAAAGAAAATGCGGAGCGTGGCGCTGCTAGAAACTATGGTGCGGCCTTAGCCAATGGGAAATGGCTGAATTTCTTCGATAGTGATGATTTGGCGTATGATTTTCATTTGGAAAAGGCTAATCAAGCTGCGGTAACTGAGACATATGAGATTTTTCATACGAGTTATGATTATTATATTGATGGAAAACACGCTAAACCTTCTATACAAATTGGGCGATTAAATGAAAAACTCATGAAACAAAATATTTTGAGTTGTAACAATGTATTTATACCCAAGCAAATTTTTGAGTTGCATAAATTTTCGGAAAATAGAACTTTGTCGGCATCTGAAGATTGGGAATTATGGGTTAGATTGGCACAAAAATATACAATTATTGGTTTGGCTGAAGTTACTTCTTCTATTGTGCAGCATTCTACGAGAAGTATGGCTTTAGCATCAGGAGAAAGTACTTATAAGCGTTACATGGCTTATTTATACGAAATGAATAAGTCAAGAATTCCAGATAATATCCAAAAATCCGTATCCGCAGAGATGATATCATTGGCATCGCTACAGTATGCGCTAGAAGGCAAAACTGGCAAGGCTTTTGAGCATTTGATAGACGCCCTCAAATTAAATCCTAGTTTGCTTTTTTCCAGACGATTCTTGGCGATAGTCAAGCATAGTCTAAGGGCTATTTTCATATAGTGTTTGCCTTGTATTTGCCATAGTATGTTTTTTATTTCGATGTTAATTTTTAACCCTTGAATTTTATAAATGGAAATAGAATTTATGCTGTATTTTTGTTTAAATATTAATTCTTCAAAAAAATACTTTTTATGAATAAATTACCCAAAAAATCAAAAGAGAAATCTTCGGTCAACGAGTATATGAAAAAAATTGGAAGTTTCATTAGATATAATCGTATCCTCCAAAATAAATGTCAAGAAGATGTATATTTAGAAGCAGGGATCAGTAAATCCACATTGAGTTTGCTCGAAAGAGGCTATAATACTAGTATGCAGACGATAATTAAAATATTAAAAGTATTAAATGTTTCAGACGTCTTAGATTCTTTTCATATTTCAGATTCCGTCCCTAAGCCTAAACTCAAAAGAAAACCAGCTACTATTAATCCAAATAAAACCAAAAAACCTAGACAAGGTCGTAAGAAAGCTTCGAAGTGATAGGCGTGTATGTTTTCTTGTTTATTTGGAAATGAAAAAATCGATGTTTCTTGCTCTCTGAATCTTTCGGTCGTATTCATTTGGTCGTTTTCAAAACGACTACAATAGATTAGGATTTAACTTCAAAGCTTTTGGCTTTTAACCCTGACAATTGAAATCGCTGTAAATGATTACCAAATCTAATGTAAGCGAGTTTTGCTTAAGCCCTAGATTGATTGCAAAATAACCTATGTTTCCTATCATTCCTATATGGTTTTATTATTTTTATCCACATAGAAATAATAGAAAGGATAGTTTTTTTCTTATTTGCTTAGATAAATTCTACACAAAAAACTTCATAATTCGGCGTAAAAATTGAATTAGTATTTCAGAATTAGACGTAAAATTTGAATTAGCATTTCAAAATTCGGCGTAAAATTTGAAATACAAAATATATTTTAGTTATATTTGTAGCCTAGTATGATACTTTAATGAATAAATCAAGACATCTTTTGTAGCCTAGTATGATACTTTAATGAATAAATCAAGACATCTTCTCAAAACGCTAAGAAACCTAAAAGAATCTTATTTAGGTAGAATTATCGTATTGACAGGAGCTAGACAAGTAGGTAAAACTACCTTGGTCAAAAATTTATTCTCGGATTATGTCTATATTTCCTTCGATGATCCGATTATGCGTCAGGATTTAGCTAAGCTGACAGCTTCACAATGGGCTAGGGCTTATCCAAGAGCAATTCTAGATGAAGTGCAGAAAATGCCGGATATTTTTGACAAAATCAAAGCTATTTATGATTTATCAGGTGAGGAGCGTTATATCTTGACTGGCTCTAGCCAAATTCTTTTGCTCCATCAAGTCAAAGAAACGCTAGCAGGCAGATGTAGTATCTATGAGATGTATCCGCTTACTTTACCCGAGCAGCTCACCTATTCATGGGAAGATAGTCCGAAACCTTCTTATTTGCAGCGGCTAGTCATGGGAGAAGCCATAGAGCCCATGCCGTCGTTTCGTTTAGAGCCTTCCTTTGAATTAAAGCTTGAGGCATATCAAGATTTTCTAAAATTTGGCGGTTTTCCAGCATTGATAGCGCATAAATTATCTTCAAAAGAGCGATACAAATGGCTTCAAAATTATATTAAAACTTATTTAGAAAGAGATATTCGAGATTTGGCGGACTTTCGCAAACTAGATCCTTTTGTCGATTTGCAGCGAATAAGTGCGCTTCAGACAGGGCAGCTAGTTAATTTTTCATCGTTGGGAAGACAGGCGAATATTCAATCTGCCACTGCTCAGAAGTTTTTGCAGTATTTATCGATTAGTTATCAAACCTTAATGCTAAAACCGTGGTATAGGAATTCCTTAAAAAGACTATCCAAAATGCCGAAAATTCACTATTTAGATCCGGGTATTCAGCGGACACTCACCCTCAATCAATCAGAGAAACTCAATGGAAATGAATTTGAGTCAGCGATCATAGCAGAAATCTACAAACAGATTAAAGCCGTGGATATCACTTGTCATTTTTATCATTTACGTACTAGTGACGATAGAGAAGTTGATTTGATTTTAGAATTAGAACAAGGCTATATCGCTATAGAAATAAAACAATCATCCAAGATTTCTCCCCAAGATTCAAGACATTTGAGGCATTTATCTGAAATTTTGGATAAGCCGATACTTTATGCGTTAGTATTGTCCCAAGACTATGAGACGAAATTTTTTGAAGAAAGGATTACGGCGATGCATGCAGCTCATGTTTTAACTTAATTTTTTGACATAAATTTTGTACTTTGTTTCCTATCATTCCTATATGTTTTTATTTTTTTAGCCACATAGAAATCATAGAAAGGATAGTTTTTATTTGATTTGGTTCGATAAATTTTCTAAGCTACCTAAGTGTATAAAAACTAAAACGCAATAATTCAATGCCCAAAAACATCTTATATCTTTCGCATGATGGCATGACCGATGCTTTAGGTCAGAGTCAAGTCTTGACCTATTTGATTAGACTTGCTCAAAAAGGTCATCAAATTCATCTGATTTCCGCGGAGAAAGGCCACAGGTTAGATAAATTTTCTTCTAAGATTCAGACACTCTGTGATCAAGCCAAAATCCATTGGTATCCATTAAAATACCATAATTCCATACCTATTTTGCACACTTTCTGGGATATGTATCAAATGAAGTCTCTAGCTTCTAGGATTATCGAGCAATATCAAATTCAGATTATACATGCAAGAGGATATATTACGTCGATTGTTGCACAGCAACTCAAAAAAAGTTATGGGGTCAAGCATATTTTTGATATTAGAGGTTTTTGGCCAGATGAGAAACGTGATGCAGGGGACTGGAGTCGAGATAAATGGCTTATGAGTCAGGTTTATGATTATTTCAAACGAAAAGAGATTGATTTGTTTGGTCATGCGGATTATGTAGTTAGTTTGACAGAAGCGGGCAAAAACCATATAGTCTCTCATTTCTGCAAATCTAAAGCGCTAGTAGGTGTCATTCCGACCTGTGTCAATCATGATTTATTTGTGGTGAAGAGTCAAGTAGAGAATTTGGCCTTTCGTCAGCGAATAGGAATTTCGGAATCGACGAAGATTTTCTTATATTCAGGTGCTTTGGGTACGGATAAATACGATATAAATATACTTAAACAAGCGTTTTCTTCTTATCGGGAGATTTATTCGGATTCCTTATTGTTGATTTTGTCCAAAGATGATTTGAATTTTATTTTTGATTCGTCATGGCAAGTTAAGGTGCAGTATAGTCCATTTGAGCAGGTAAGAGACTACATTAATATTTCAGATTTGGCATTTGTGTTTTATGGATCGGGTTGGTCAAATATCGGCAGAAGTCCTACGAAGCTCGGAGAGTATTTGGCATGTGGGACGCCGGCAGTGACTTATGGCAGTATGGGTGATGTGGCTACTTTAGCGAGTTCTATGGCGATTTATCCGATTGAATCCTTAAAAGAGGATGATTTTAGGAAAATTATTGCTCAAATCGAAGGTAAAAATTTGTCTCGGGAGGAAATTGCGGCACAGAGCAGGGAGTATTATGGTTTAGAAAGGGGCATTGATTTTTATGATGAAATTTATGGAAATATTTAATTTATGAAAGAAAGTTTTAAGTTGTTTTTAAAAAGAAGAGGATTTTTTTGGAAAATTTATATGAAGTTTTTTTATAAATTCTCTTATACAGAACTGGCAATTAAAGAAATTTTTGATTCAAAACAAATCAATTCATTTGTTCAAGTGGGTTCAAATGATGGAATATCAGGTGATCCTTTTTTTAAATTTATCAAATCTAAGCCTATTCCATCAGTTTTTATAGAAGCTATTCCGTCTCTTTTCGAAGAACTTAAGAAGAATTATGGGTTTAATGAAAATTACAACTTTGTAAATTGTTTTGTAAGTAATGATGAGGAAAAGAAAGAAATATTTTACTTTGAACAAGTCATAGAAAATAATTATCCTAAATGGATTCTTCAATTAGGTTCATTTAATCCTAATCATGGAAATGATTTATTTGAAAAATATCCAAAACTTAAAAAGTCTAGTCAAAAAGTAGAATCTAAATCCCTTAAAAAAATTTTTGAACAATTTTTTAAACCTCATTTTCTTCATATTGATACGGAAGGTTATGATTATGAAATTTTAAAAAGTATAGATTTTAATTTTCATAAACCTAAATATATTATGTATGAATTTGTGCATTTAAATAACGAAGATTTACTTTTTTCACAAGAATTATTGAAAAAACAAGGTTATCAGTTACAAAAGTTTGAAACAGATATTTTAGCATCACTGACTAAATAAAAAATGAAAACAAAGAAATCCATAGCAGTCGTTTGTCCTTATCCGGAAGGCGTCTCCCCAAATCAACGCCTCAAATACGAACAATACTTCGAATCGTGGCGAGAAGCCGGCTGGGAAGTCACCGTATATGCCTTTCAGACCTTGAGATTCTATCAAATCAATCCCCATAAATCAAGAACACTAGAAAAAGTCTTTTGGACGATTTATGGCTATCTCAAAAGGCTTTTATTGATTTTTAAACTCCGAAAATTCGACATCGTCTATACCTTTCTCTATGTGACGCCATTTGGACCACCAATTTTTGAGATGATATATCGCAAATTAGCCAAAAAAATGATCTATGATATCGATGATTTGGTCTTTTTGGGCAATACAAGCGAAGCCAACTCTTGGATTTCGAAGCTAAAGGGCAGAAAGAAACCAATTTATCTCATGAAGCATTCCGACCATATCATCACATGTACCCCTTATTTAGATGATTTCGTCAGACAATATAATATGAATACGACAGACATTTCTTCTACTATAAATACAGATTTGTATCAAATTTCCAATGAGCCAAAACAAGGAAAAATCACGCTAGGATGGAGCGGAAGTCATAGCACCGCCAAATACCTAGATTTACTGAAACCCGTTTTTTTAGAGTTGCGAAAAACCCATGAGTTCAAACTCATCGTCATGGGCGCCTTATCCTATGAAATTCCAGAAATAGAAATAGAGCTCGTGCCTTGGTGTGTCGAAAACGAAGTAAAAACCATACAGCGTTTTGATATAGGTCTATATCCTTTGCCTGATGAGTTATGGGTTCACGGCAAATCGGGTCTAAAAGCCCTCCAATATATGGCTTGCGGTGTGCCTACTGTAGCCGCCAAGGTAGGTGAAGCGATCAAAAGAGTAGTCTTGCATCGAGAAAATGGACTCTTGGTTTCAAGCGAAGCAGAATGGCTTCAGGGACTAAAAGAACTCATGGATAATGAAGATTTAAGAAAAAAATTAGGTCACAATGGCAGAGCTCATGTAGAGAAATATTATTCTATCCACGCCAATAAGCCTATCTATCTTGATATTTTAAATTCGAATTTACCTTCTTAATGTATCCGATACTGAATTTTCATCAGGTACTGATGAATAAAACTTTTTTTGTATTGTCTCCTTCTGAAGCTAGAAAAGCGCTTTTGTTTGACAATCTAGAAAAGGTACATATACGAAACATAAGGAATTTTGCGGTTTTGAGTTTTTTCAAACATATATTTCGATTTCGATATAGTACTCAGCCAAACCTAATAGCTGTTTTTCATATTTGGTCGCTAGGATATCATCATTTTATCATGGAGGTACTTCCCAAAATTCTCTTGCATCAGCGATTTATTCGAGACCATGTTTTACTAATTCCAGAGCATTGTCCTAGATTCATCACCGATACTTTAGCCATGCTCCAGATTCATAATACGCAAGTAATTCAAGGAGTAACGCTATATCGAGACTTACGCATTATCCCAAATCTAAACTCTGGAGAATATACAACGGAGCAAATTAAATTACTACGAGCCTTTTCCCAAGAAGTAGGAAATCCAAAACACAATTCCCGAAAAATCTACGTGACGCGAAGAAATGCAAGAAGTCGTAAAATATTTAATGAAGAAATTTTATTGGATTTTTTAAGTAAACAAGGCTTTGAGATACTAGAACTCGAAAACCTAAGTATTCAGGCTCAAATTGAGATGTTTCGCTCTGCTACTGTATTCGTTTCTATTCATGGTGCTGCTTTGACCAATATGGTCTGGATGCAAGATAGATCTAAAATTATTGAAATCATGCCTTATTCAAAAGAAAATCACAGCGAAAATTTATGTTATGAGCGACTAAGTCATGCGCTTAATTTCTCTTATCATAAGGTATATGCAGATAAAGTAGATTTATCTCAGAGTTTTGATAGGTGTGATGTACGCTTATCACAGCCTCAGTTTGATGAAATTCTTAATCACCTGTCCTTGAAATATATAAAATGAACCGCATAATAAGTCTGCTTGTTTTAATTTTATTTATCTTGGCTGGGATAAATTTTTATTACAATCGTTTGCCAAACTATCAAATTTCAGGCTATACCAATGCAATAGAAGATTATGATTTTAGATTAAATCGCTTAAATACTGTAGGTAAACTTACAAGTTATGTAGATTCAGTATATGGGAGTTCAGAAATTAAGGCTAAGGATACACTTCTTTATGCAGAGACTATGGCCAAAATAATTCGGTTGAGATTTTATCATGGCGCTACGATATATTCTTGGAAGCAAAATTGGGTGCTCAGTCTTTTGAAACATTTTCATGCTCACGCGATGCATATCGTTTTGCCAGATGATATTCTAAAATACTCTCAGGCTATGTGTTCGCAGCAGACCATAGTAGCTTTAGAGATTTTAAATAAACGAAAATTTACTTATCGCTCTATAGGATTTTACGATTCTACTTCTGGTTCAGGACATTTTGCCTTTGAAATTAAAATCAATGGAAAATGGCATTTTTTCGATACAAATCTCGAACCTGATTTTAATGAGTTGCATCAGTTATCAAGACCAAGTATTATTGAGATTTCTAAAAATCAGGAAATTTTTGATAGGATTTATTTGTCAAATGTCCCTCTGACTTTGATATCCAATAATTTTATTTATGCTGACTCATCGATACCGACTGCGAATAGAATGAGGTTTATTCATGTTTTGTCTTTTTTAGTAGCCTATACAGCATGGTTTTGGCTAGGTTTTATTTATATTATGTATCAAAAATGGCAAAAGAAAAATTCTTATTAAAGGACCACCTTTTCAATCCTACCAAAGTGACTCAGCTCGCTAAAGAAATATCATCGGTATATCCTGATTTTCCCAAGGAGAAATTTATCAAAGCGTGTATCTCCGAATTTCCTAAGCTAGAGCTCAAAGCTCGAATAGATTTCATGGTTTCACAACTCAGGCTATCCTTGCCCCATGACATTTCTTTGGCAATTCAGCTTATCATTCAAGCTTTGCCTCAACCGCTTGACCCTAATCAAACAGACAATGATTTCGGAGATTTTATCTATGCGCCTTATGCTGAATTCATTGCTGCTTATGCTTGTGATTCCCTAAATTTAAGACTTGCTTTGAATGCTTTGAAAGAAACAACTAAACGGTTTAGTGCTGAAAATGCTATAAGGTTTTTTATCAATGCTTATCCAGATCAGACCTACAAGACCTTATATGATTGGTCAAAAGACGAGAATTATCATGTCAGAAGACTGTGTAGCGAAGGGACAAGACCCAAACTACCTTGGAGTGCCAAAATTAATACGCCAATTGAAATGGCGTTACCGATTTTAGAAGCTTTGCATGCAGATAAGACACGCTATGTTACACGATCTGTAGCCAATCACCTCAATGATTTGTCCAAAATTTATAAAGACCTAGTGATTTCCTTGCTCAAATCATGGCATGTAGCTAAGCTTCAGACTAAGTCTGAGTTGGATTTTATTACCAAACATGCTTCAAGGACATTAATCAAACAAGGTAATGAAGATGCTTTGGCTCTTATCGGTATTCAACCTACTCAAGTAAATATTCATCGATTTGACCTGCCAGAAGAAGTACCGATGAATTCCAAACTTATTTTTTCCCTTGAGCTCAGTGTGCCAAATTCTACGGATTTGCTTATAGATTATATTGTTCATTTTCCTTCAGTTAAACGTCCAAGTCAGAAGACCTTCAAGCTCAAAACCCTTTTTGTAGAAGCAAATAAAAAGATTATTATAGAAAAATCTCATATGTTTCGAGATGATAGGTCAACCAAAAAATTGTCAAAAGGTCTTTACATCATAGAAATTCAGATAAATGGAAATATTTATACGTCAAAAAAAGTAAAAATTACTTAAATTACTAATTAGATTAATTCTAAATAACTATCTTTGTAAAAAAAATTAGATCTTATGAGTTCAACTATTCCATTAAAAGAAGCCACGAGTGAAAAGCACAGAATTGCCGAGCAGAAGCCGTTTAATCAACGCATGTTTCGCGGTCAACTTACTCAAGCAGAGTATTTAAGTTATTTATATCAGCATTTAGAGGTATTTCAGGCTATAGAGTCAGGCAATTTGCCTCATGAAGGTCTAGCACGTGTTTCCAAAATCAAAGAAGATATTGCTGAGCTTGAAGCTCAAGGAATTAATGGTAATGAGGTTTTACCTGCGACCAAGGAATATGCAGCATATTTACGAAACCTTTCAGCAGCAGAGCGTTTGCCACATATTTATCTCAACTATTTAGCGATATGTTATGGGGGACAAATGATGAAAAAAGTCGTACCAAGTACTGGAAAAATGTATGATTTCGATGATATGATGGCTTGTGTAGGGTCTATTAGAGCCGTACAAAGTGATGATTGGGCAGACGAAGTCAATTTAGGCTTTGATTATAATATAGCTATCTTTGATGCGCTCGAAGATAGTGCTAATAAGCTTCAAGCTTAAATTTATGGAGTTTCTAAAAGATTTGGGGATAGTAGGTTTTTGGTTTTTCTTGATCAAAGGAATCTTATGGCTTATTTTGTTTGGATGTCTTTATTTTGGGTTTATAGACTCAGAAAAGTTTTCAAAAATCCAGGACAAAATGAGTTTCTTTAAGCGAAAGCCAAAAAACGATAAACATACTAATTTGTAAATATGTAGTTTACGATATTAGCACCCATTTCTAAGGCTTTTTGCCTTATTTCGGGTGTATCTTGGTGTACATCAGGATTTTCCCAGCCATCTCCTAAATCTGTTTCGTAGGTGTAATAAACCACTAAGCGACCTTCATAAATGAGACCAAATCCTTGAGGAGGTTTATTGTCATGAGCGTGTATTTTCGGAAGACCTTGTAAGAATTTAAATTTCTGATGATATATCGGGTGATTTATCGGTAGTTCTTGCCATTGAAGTTCAGGGAATACCTTTTTCATTTCTCTTCTCACCGATACATCCATGCCGTAATTATCGTCGATATGGAGAAAGCCTCCAGAGATGAGGTAGGTTCTCAGGTTTTCTACCTCTTGGTTTGAGAAGAATACATTGCCATGACCAGTCATGTGAAGCATAGGAAAACTATAAATCTCTGAACTTCCTACTTCTACAGCAGGTGTTTCTAAATCTAATTTAGTTTGAATTTGTGCATTGCAGAATTTGACCAGGTTTGGCAATGCACTAGGATTGGCATACCAATCACCGCCGCCTTTGTATTTAAGTAGGCCTATTTTCTGCGCTTGGAAGCTTCCGATGTATATCAGTAATAAAAGGCTTAGCCCTTTTTTTATCATTCCAAAGTAATAATCTCGTATTTGTTAAACTCACTATTATATCTGAGGTAAAAGTCACCCTCTTGAGATTTTAGGGTTCCTACATCACCTTTTACATTACTAAATGCAGGATTTTCTGTGATTTCTAGAGATCCTTTTTTGTATTTATCTACATTGACCAAAGAGTTTAGCACTTGTGAAAATACAAGATAAGGCTCATTTGTGGCTTTATTTGTAGAGATAACCAAGATTCTTGACATGCTTTGATTTTTGTTCTCTATACAGACGAGATAATCTTCTATTTTATCTCCATTAAAGTCTCCAACTGACAAAGTTTTTTTGACTCTATTATGGTCTTGAGACACGAGATAATTTTCTGAGTCTTCGTATTTGTTTTCAATAATTATTTTTTTGACCCCGCTTTTGAGTTCTTTGAAAGGAGAGAGGGAAAAGAAGGTTTTAAAATCAGAAAACGAATAATTATCTACAAGCGTAGACCGGGTTACATAATAAAAAGGCTCTGTAGGATTGGCTTCATTTACGGGTTTGGTAAGATAGACTTTTACATTTGAGTTCGATTCATCAACATAGTAGTCTTTGGCATATAGTTTGGTGCCAAAATTCATAACTTGAACAGGCGTACTTGATTTATCAGGCGTACTTCTCAGATTAGTTTTATCGGCTATCGTGAATACTTCCATATAGGTCTCATAATCGCCTTCTTCTCCATCCATTAGCGTTTCTGGATTTTTGATCGTATCTTTTTTTAAGGTAGAATCCGAAGGGTTTATAGAGACAGAAGCTTTATCTGCGCTACTATCACAGCTATTTAAGGTCAAAAGACCTAAAAATAAAAGAATAAGAAAATTTTTATTCATATTAAGAAATTTATTGTTTATTTTGCAATGTTTACGGCTCTTTTTTCGCGGATTACAGTGACTTTTATCTGACCGGGATAAGTCATTTCCGTTTGAATTTTTTGAGCAATTTCAAAAGATAACTCATCAGCTTCTAAATCAGCTACTTTGTCAGCTTCTACGATTACTCTGAGTTCTCTACCAGCTTGAATAGCGAAAGCTTTTTCTACGCCATTATAGGATTTGGCGAGTGTTTCGAGTTCTTGAATACGCTTGAGGTAGTTTTCCATCACTTCTCTTCGCGCACCAGGTCTTGCACCAGAAATCGAATCACAAGCCTGAACGACTCCTGAAATTAAAGAAGTCATTTCGATATCATCGTGATGAGCGCCTACGGCATTGCAGATATGTGGATGTTCACCATATTTTTCGCAGATTTTCATACCGAGTAGCGCGTGTGGGTGCTCAGACTCTTCATCAGGTACTTTCCCGATATCATGGAGGAGACCGGCTCTTTTAGCCATTTTGGGGTTTATACCCATTTCTGCAGCCATAGTAGCGGCTAAATTGGCTACTTCTCTAGAGTGCATCAAGAGATTTTGGCCGTAACTCGATCTAAAGCGCATTCTTCCTACATATCGCACTAATTCAGGATGCATGCCTTGAATATTGAGGTCTAGAATAGTTCTTTCGCCGACTTCTACGATATGATCTTCGAGTTGTTTTTTGGTTTTTTCTACGATTTCTTCGATTCTAGCAGGGTGAATTCTACCGTCTTGTACTAGTCTATGTAGGGATAATCTAGCTACTTCTCTCCTAATCGGATCGAAACCAGAAATGATAATAGCTTCTGGGGTGTCATCTACGATGAGTTCACAGCCTGTCGCGGCTTCGATTGCTCGTATATTGCGACCTTCTCTACCGATGATTTGACCTTTTAGGTCATCACTTTCGAGATTAAAAATCGATACGGTGTTTTCTATCGTATGCTCAGATGCGGTACGCTGAATGGTTTGAATAATTATTTTCTTGGCTTCTTTATTCGCTTTGTTGATCGCATCATCATAGACTACCTTGGCTTGTTTGAGTGCTTCGCTTTCCACGCGTTCTTTGAGAGATTGGAAGAGCTCTTCTCGAGCTTGTTCTTTGGTAAGGCCAGAGATTTTTTCTAATTCTTGTTGATAAGTTTGATGTTTCTTGTCCAAAACATCTTGTTTTTGTTTGAGGTCTTCAATTTTATTCGATAATTCAATTTTTAAAGTATCTATCTCTTTTTCTTTTCTGGAGAGGGTTTCGGATTTTTGATTGAGTTGGTTTTGGCGGTTTTTTAGATCGAGTTCTTTTTGGTTGATTTTAATATTCTTTTCATTGTTGAGTTTTTCGAACTCTGCGGTTTTTTTAATGATTTCTTCTTTAGCTTCGAGAATTTTGTCTTTTTTGAGTGTTTCAGCATCTAGTCGTGCTGTTTCGAGAATTTTTTCGGCTTCTTTGGGATCGAAATGATTCGAAGATTTTTTACCGAAGAAGTATCCTAGTCCTATACCTAAAATACCTGCTAATATTGAGATTAAGATTTCCATGAGGTTTTTGTTTATTAGTGAATAAAAAAAATAGCACTCAGAAATTAGGCGTCTAATGCATATTCGATATCTGTAAACGTTTTTTCCCAGAGCAAAGCATTTTGCTCCTTGGTAATTTGAGGTAAAGATAGGGATTTGAGGAGAATCATGGCCAAAGCATCTTGATAATCAATATCTTGAAATTTATTTTGTAATCCTTTGATTTCCTCATTTATCTTATCTACTAAGTTTGCCATAGTGGCTCTGTCACTTTGAGATACTTTGATATTGTATGCTCTATTTGCGATATTGATTTCAATTGAAATTTTTTCGAGTGACATGAATCTTGATATGTTTACTTTTCTATTAAATTAATACATTCGTCTATTTCCTTGATATATTTATTGAGTTTATTGATTAAAAATTCTTTATTGTCCGCTAAGATAACACTTTTTTCTAAATTTTTTTGATTTTTTTCTTTAAATTCTAGATAAGCCTTATCCATTTTGGTCTTTAGGTATTCATTTTCTTTTTGAAGTTGCGTAATTTGACTTTGATATGCGTTATTATCTTTTTTAAGTCGATATATTTTTTCTACGATATGCGCCAATCTTTTTTCAGAAAACATAAGCTAAGAATTTAGGCTTCGATTACTTCTAGGACTTCAGGCACCATTCTTCTCAAAAGAGATTCTATGCCAGATTTGAGGGTGACACTACTCGAAGGGCATCCACTGCATGAACCAAGCATTTTTAGTCGTACCACACCATTTTCAAAGCTTTGAAATGCTACTGAGCCACCATCTCTTTCTACCGCAGGTTTGATGTATTTGTCTATGATATCTTGGAGTTTTCCTTCGATAGTATCTAAATCATAAGGGCTAGCAGAAGTATGTGTGTCTAAGAAACCTTTGGTAACTATTTCTAGTTCATTGACCAAATACATTTTCAGAAAGTTTTTGATAGGTTCGAAGTATTCATACCAATCGATAGTGTTGTTTTTAGTAATCGAGATGAAGTTTTGGGAAATGAGAATTCCGTTGATCCAGTCAAATTTCTCGTAAAGGCTTTTGGCTAGAGGGCTTTGGTCCTGATTTTCGTTGCGCTTAGACTCGAAGGTCATTTCAGGCAGCATCATTCTGTCTGTGATAAATTTAATACTATCGGGATTAGGGGTTTGTTCGATATAAATTTGAATTGAATTTGCTTGCGTATTCATATTAAAGTATTATGTTTAGAAATAATTATCTTCTGATTTTAACTCGATTTTGTTTAATTTATTGGCTTGGATATCCTGATATAATTTTCGGTTCTTTAATATAGGTTTAATGGCAAGTAACGCATGGAGAGTAGGTCGCTCATCACATAAATCATAGGAAATGCTATCTATAGCCGTTCCGTGATCAGGGCTTGTACGAACCAAAGGAATGCCAGCAGTAAAATTCACTCCTTCAGAGCCTGTAATGTATTTAAATGGAGTCATCCCTTGGTCGTGATACATGCAGAGTACAGCATCAAAATCGAGATATTTTCGGCTACTAAAGAAACCATCTGCGCTAAAAGGCCCACTGCAAATAAATCTTTCTTCTTTGAGTTTCTCAATAGTTGGAATGATAATTTTTTGTTCTTCATTTCCAAATTTTCCATGATCTGAGTTATGAGGATTCAATCCTAAAACTGCGATTTTGGGAATATATATTTGAAAATTTTCTTGTAGAATTTGACCTAGGGTTTTGATTTGAGTATAGAGTTTGTCTGAGGTAATATGGGAACTTACTTCATTTAGCGCGATATGAGAAGTAGCAAATGCTACTTTCATTTCATCACTAATCATCAGCATCATAGACTTGGATGCGTATTTTTGGGCTAGATACTCTGTGTGGCCGATAAAATTAGCCAGAGGAATGACGGATTTATCTATTGGTGCTGTCATTAGGGCATCGATAAGACCTTTTTGGTGAAACTCAATGGCTTTGTCGAGCATGGCTAAACTCATAGATCCTGAGGCTGCATTTGGTTTTCCAGGAGTAATATCGAGTTTTTCTTCGGAATGACACACTACTAAATTTAGGTTTTTGGCTTTTAAGGAGTCCAATTCTGTAATCGTTTGAAACTGAGCTTTGAAATTAGGCACCAGGTTTCGATAATATTGAATGATATCAGGATGTCCGAAAACATAAATATTATACAAGGTCATCAAACGTTCGTATTGCAAGGCTTTTAATACGGCTAAAGGCCCTATACCATTGAAATCTCCTAACGTAATGCCAATATTTGGTTTCTTTTTCAGTTCTGAACTCATAAAGTAGTATATCTCGATTTAGCAAATTGGTACAGTAACCTTACCCCGAAGCCTGTACCACCTTTGATCAAATAATCTTTATCAGAACCTTCGTTGAAGGAAGGTCCTGCTATATCTATATGTATCCAAGGGTAGGAAACGAAATGGGATAGAAATTTTCCTGCTGTGATACTGCCTGCCTCTCTTCCACCTATATTTTTGATGTCCGCTATGTTTGATTTGATCATTTCATCATAGTCCTCATAAAATGGCAATTCTGCGACTCGTTCATGTACTTCATCCCCAGCTTTTCTGATTTGATTGAAGGCTTGTAAATTTGCTGTGCCCATAATGGCAGCTGCAGGAGAGCCTATTGCGATAACTTGTGCCCCGGTAAGGGTAGCCATATCCAAAACAATATCAGGTTTATACTTAGACGCGTAACTCAATGCATCTCCTAAGATTAATCTACCTTCAGCATCTGTATTGAGTATTTCTACTGTTTTGCCATTATGCATCGTGATGATATCGCCAGGCGTTATGGCATTGCCTCCTGGTCTATTGTCAGTAGCAGGTATAAGCGTAATGGTATGAATAGGTAATTTATTCTTAGCTATAGCATAAATGGCAGACATTACGGCAGCACTACCAGCCATGTCAGATTTCATCGTATCCATGGATCCAGCAGTAGGTTTAAGGGATAAACCACCCGTATCGTAAACCACCCCTTTGCCTACTAGTACGAGCGGTTGTTTATTGACAGCATTCTTAGGTTTGTATTCCATAATTGTAAATGTAGGCTCATCTGGAGAACCCATATTTACAGCGATTAAACCACCAAATCCTTCTTTTTTAATTCTTTTCTTATCCCATACATCTACGGAGATACCGGCATCTTTTCCTAGTTTTTTTGCTTGATTAGATAAATCTCCTGCATTAAGTGTCAGCACAGGTTCGTTGACTAAATCTCTAGCGATATAAGTGGCTTCTAACAAAGTATTTAACTCTTGAAGGTCTTGTTTTGTTATTTTCGGATGAGCACAAGATATAGTGGATAAAGCTTTTTTCTTTTTACTCAGGTATTTGTCAAATCGATATTGATGTAGGGCAAGTCCTTCGAGCAGACACAAAGCGAGTTCTTTGCTAAGCGAAGCACACTCTATATGTACTGAGTTTATTTCAAATTGATTGATAATTTTACCTAAATTGGCACCTAGCTTTCTTGCGGATTCTTTAGACTTTGGGGATAAACCATTTGCGTCAAGTTTTGCTAAGATATGAGTCATGGAAGGTGTAAGAAATGGATAAACAGGTGCTGTTTTTTGGCCTAGCCAAGTGTCAAACCCAGAAAAAGAGATACTTTTACCTTGTGTAGCACTTGGATTAATCCAAATGGTAGCGGAAGGCTTCTTAGCTTCTAACTGAATTTTAGGCGGTTGATTGAATTTCATAGTGTAAATTTTTTTCTTTCAGATGCAAAACTAATACATTTAAAATCAAATTGTTTAATATTGTGGGTTAAAAATTTAAAATTTTGAAGTTTAAAAAATCTTTAGGACAGAATTTCTTGGTAGATCAGACCATGTTATCGAGAATTTCAGAGACTATAGCATCTCTAAATGCTACAGAGATATTAGAAATAGGGGCAGGACATGGAGCTTTGACACAAGCTATGGGTGACTTAAACCAAATGAATTACTATATTTGCGAATTAGACGATAGATTTGTCGAGGTGCTCAAGCAGCAGTTTCCTTCTGTCAAGGCTATTTTTCATGAGGATTTTCTCAGATTTGATTTTAGTAAAATTCCGCATCAAAATTTTTCTATCATTGGAAATTTTCCCTATAATATTTCGACTCAAATCATATTCAAAATTATAGAAAATCACCTGAAGGTAGATAGTATGGTCGGCATGTTTCAAAAAGAAGTCGCTAAAAGAATTTGCGCTAAGCCAAAATCAAAAGATTATTCCGTCTTGAGTATTATCGCCCAAATGTATTATGATTGTCACTATGAATTCGATGTCCCCAATACTTGCTTCGAGCCTGTCCCCAAGGTCACTTCTGGGATAATCTCTATGAAGCGAAAACCCTTAGACGACGTATCGTTTGAGTATCATCAAGTCAAAAAACTCGTCAAAGCAGTCTTCAACCAAAGACGAAAAACGCTAAGAAATTCACTTAAAAGTGGACAAATTCAATATGACCAAACCGTTTTCGAGCCTTATCTAGCGCTTCGTCCGGAGCAAATCAGTTTAGCTGAATTTCTCCATTTATCACAATACATTCAATAAAATTTACTTTATATATGTATGCCTTACTCACCGAAAGTTTTCATCCAGATTTATCTCTAGGTTTAAAAAAACTCGATTTTCAGGTAGATGAGATATTATGTGATAATGTATCGATAAAAGAAATTATCGGGAAATACACTGTTTTGGTGGTCAATAGCGGAATTCGAGTCGATGAAGATTTGCTCCAAAAAGCGACAAAACTCCGTATTGTCTTGCGTGTAGGCTCGGGTATGGAGCATATCGATATTCAGGCATGTCAGCTCAGGGGCATCGAAGTCTATAGTAGTCGTGGGGGAAATGCTAATGCTGTGGCGGAGCATGTATTTGGGATGATACTTATGAGTGCCCATCAAATACATCTCGCTCAGAATGATATGATAGCGGGCAAATGGGTCAGGGAGAATCATAGAGGTATTGAAATTTCAGATAAAACCTTAGGTATTATTGGTTTAGGAAAAGTCGGTAGTCGCTTGGCTCAGATTGCCTTAGGTTTTGGAATGAAGGTTTATGGTTATGATATAGACACTTCTATTTTGATAGAAGGAGTGCATCATATTGAGGATCAAGAGATTTTTCGACATGCAGATATTATCAGTTTTCATGTACCGCTGACAGAAAAAACGTATCATCTAATCTCTAAAACAAATTTACAAGCTTTAAAATCCGAAGCATGGCTTGTCAATACTGCACGTGGCGGGATAATGAATCTAGAAGACACCTTGTCATGGCTCCTTACAAATCCAAAAGCAAGGGCATTTTTAGATGTTTTCCCAGTAGAACCTTATCAAACATCAGATATAGTCAAGGATTTAGTCAAAAAAAACCAATTAATTCTAACGCCTCACATCGCAGGTTGGTCACAAGAATCTCATAAGCAAAATTCCTTGATTTTACTTGATTTTATGAGGAACTTTAAAAAAACTTTATAAAACTTATAATTTTTTTTATATATTTGTGATTAAATTTCTAAAAAAATGAACGTGAAGCCAAGTCGTAATTTTTTAAAGTATTTAACAACATGTTTTTGGGTTGTTTTTGGGTTTAATTCCTTGATGGCACAAGGAGACATTCAAGGTCAAGTCAAGGATGGTAATGGAAATCCTGTTGGTTTTATCTATGTAGTAGTCGTCGAAGATCCAAATTCCAAAAAGAAAACTTCCAAAGGAGGAAGAACGGATAAAAATGGATTTTATTCTATCAAGAACCTGCAACCTGGTTCATATTACCTTATGGCTAAGAGCTTAAAAGCCGAGTCTATCGAAGAGGTAACGGTTTTGAGTGGGAGGACAGCGACACAGAACTTCGTCTTAGAAGAAAAAACTACGGTAATCAAAACCATAACCGTCAAAGCCAAAAAAGAAGGCGGCAAACCTAAGCTTTTCGATCTAACTACACCAAAACAAGAAGTAATCACAGCAAAAGAAATCAAAGAAAATTCTGTGAGAAATGTCAATGACTTAGTAGGCGCTACAGGTGGTTTGGTTCAAGAAGATTTTGGGTCTAGTATCAATGTAGGTGGTGCTAGAGATGATGCCAATGTGTATATCATCGATGGAGTCAAGCAAACTGGTTTGACCAATATTTCACCAAATTCAATTCAACAAATAGAAGTAATGACTTCAGGTGTACCTGCTAAATACGGCGACGTCACCGGAGGTGTGGTCAGTATCACGACCAAAGGCCCGTCGAGTAAATTCAAAGGAAATGCTGAGGTGCTTACTTCGCAATTTTTAGATCCTTTTGGCTATACGAATGCCAATGTAAACCTCACGGGTCCGATAGCATGGTTCAAAGATATCAATGAAGAAACTAAAAAAGTAGAAAAAGGCGATGTCAGATTAGGGTATTCTTTTAACCTAGAATTTCAACATGAAAAAGATAGATTTCCATCCTACCAAGGCTCTTGGAAAATTCGAGATTCGGCTTTTAGAGCCATCGAAAATTCTCCTTATCTCCTCGCAGAAGACGGCAATACCATAATCCTAAGACAAGAATTACTCAGAACAAAAGATTTCGAAAGGATATCTGCGAGACAAAATACTTCTGGCAATATTTTAAGACTCAATACTAAGCTCGACTTCAAAGTCAATCAAAAAGGAACAAATCTAACCCTTGGCGTTATTGCTATCGGTGATAGATACAGAGACTTCATCAATCGATATGCTTTGCTCAATTTCGAGAATAATCCTGTAGTACAAAACACCTCTATCAATGGTTTTCTTAGGCTCTATCATCCTCTGTCTAATAAAGACTCCCAAGTCAATAAACAAATACGAGATGCGAATTTAACCCTTCAATTTGATTATAGTAGAAATTACAATGAAGTTTATTCTCATACCAATGGCACTAATCCTTTTAATTACGGTTATGTAGGGAAATTTGAAGAAATTACTGACCTCAATGTACAGTCTCCAGAGAATAGACAAAGAGGATTTGATACAACGTCAATTTATTTTGCACCAGATGAATTTCTCAGACTACCTGCGCCACAAATTGTTTTAGGAAGAGTTTCAAAAGACATTCGATTTACACCGGGCACCGTTAATCCGATAATGTCCAATTTGACCAATGAGTTCATCAATCTATTGAGAGCTAATCCAAGTTTGGGCAACCACACTACAAATATGATCGCACTTCAGGCTAGAGGAGCTATAGTCAATGGAACAAGAGCGAACGACAATTTGCATGGTTTGTTCTTTCCGTATGGAAGAACTTATGGTGGATTTAATAATGCCTTGGAACAGCAGTTTCGTTTGACAGGTAATATCAACTTTGATTTTTATCCAAAAAATGCAAAAGGATTTAATAAACATACTATTGAAGCTGGTTTCGAAGTAGAACAAAGGATCAATGCCTTTTATGCTCATAACCCGATTTCTATATGGCAAGTCGCTCAAAACTCCGCTAATGCTCATCTCGTACAAGACATTAAAAGAAATTATAACCCACTTTTGGTCATGCAAAATGGTACCGTAAGAATGAGATTAAATGAATATCTCAATCAAAGTGATGTCGTCTTTCAGCCTTTGGACTCTATATATTATGACAAGGAAGTCTCCAATGGCAATCAATCTGAATTTTCTAGAAATCTCAGAGCATCATTAGGTTTAGATTCCCTTACTCGAATTAATGTCAATGAACTCAATCCAAATCAAATGAATGTCGGCATGTTTTCAGCTGATGCCTTGCTCACTTCAGATGCCTCTCCAATATTTACTGGATATGACTTCAAAGGAAATTTAGTGCCTTTTGGGACCACTTTCAATGATTTCTTTACGGAAAGAGACGCTAGAGGTAATTTCACGAGAAAAGTTGCGCCGTTTACTCCGACGTATATCGCAGGATATATTCAAGACAAATTCCAGCTCAAAGACATCAATTTCAATATAGGTCTTCGCGTAGATTACTTTAATTCCAATCAAAAAGTACTTCGAGATCCTTATGTCCTAAATGGCGTAAGAACCCTTTCTCAGGTAGATGGTAAACTCAACCCACTCGGAAGACATCCAACGAATGTAGGTGATGCCGCAGTCTATACCAATAATATTACCAACCCTACAGCCATAACAGGATATCGTCTAGGTAACCAATGGTATGATGTCAATGGAGATCCGTTGCCAAATGCTCAAACTGTCTTAGATAATTCTGGAGGGCAAATCAAACCTTATTTGGTAGGAGATAATGATGAGGAAAGAGCCAAAAACAATATTACCTCAGCAACCTTCGATCCAGATAGAATCTTTAGAAATACCAATGCACAGATCAATATCATGCCTAGAATTAATTTCACCTTTACGATTAATGAGAATTCCATGTTTTTCTCACATTTTGACGTTCTTACTCAGCGTCCTAATGAAGGAACACTTTTGGCAAATCCACTTGCTTATTATAGAGTATTTGGTCTAAGACAAGGTACTTTTATCAATAATCCTGATTTGCTCACACCTAGAACCGTAGATTTAGAGTTTGGTTTCAAACAAAAACTCAATGACCGCTCCGCCCTTACCATTAATTTCACCTATAAAGAATATCAGAATCAATTACAAATTACCCGATTAATCGGAGCTTATCCCTTTGATTATTTAACTTTTGCTAATACGGACTTTTCTACAGTCAAGGCGATGGTATTGAGTTATGATTTGAGAAGAGGGCAGACGAATTTCAGAATGAAGGCCAACTATACCATGCAATTTGCCGAAGGTACAGGAAGCTCTCAGACTTCTCAGCTCAATCTAATTAACTCTGGTCAAGGAGCTATCAAAACGATTTATCCCCTAAACTTCGATGTGCGTCATAATTTCAACTTAAACTTAAATTATAGATTCTCAGATGAAGATGATTATAGAGGCCCTGCTAAACTTAGAAAATATCTAGAAAACTCAGGTATAGATATCAATGCAAATCTACGTTCAGGTACGCCTTTTACCTTACAATCCAATGTCACTCCGGATGCTAATATCTCGTCTGTACTCAGAGGAATCACCCTCGGAGATATTAACTCTGCTTCTAAGCCTTGGCGTTATAATGTAAACTTGAAGATAGACAAAGATTTCAAATTGAAATTTGGTACCATCAAAACCGATTCAACGCAAAAAGGTGCTCAAGATACCCGAAAAGTAGTACCACTCAATGTGTATTTGCAAGTGACTAATTTACTCAATACTGAAAATATATTAGAGGTCTATCGATTTACGGGCTCTCCCTATACTGATGGATACCTCAATTCTGATTTAGCAGCAAATGAGTTCACGACCAAAGAGCTCATCAATCGAGGCTACGGTCAGTCGTTTAGAGATTTGTATCGTATCGCTTTAGAGATTCCTAATGATAGAAATTCTTATTTTGCTAGACCTAGGATTATTCAGCTTGGGGCTTCTATATCCTTTTAACGTGTAATTATTTAAATTTTTATATTATGAAAACAATACTATTAAACTCGAAAATCCTACAGAAAAGCTCTTTTGGGCTTGGATTTATCTTTTTTGTTTTCTTCGCTCAGGCTAGAGAATCCGTTTCAGTGGATAAATCTAAGACCAATAATCCTCAAACTTTGACTCAGAGAGTAGGTGATTGTATCGCAGGTGCTGCGCAAACCGACCTCAATATCAACAACGTAAGAGCCAGAATGCTCAATACAGGAGATATGTGGTGGGATAGAAATACCGCAAAATATGGGGTTCCTAAATTAACTCAAGATCAAATCAGAGCTGGATTTCAGCAAGTAAATGCGCTTTTTTCTGGGGCACTATGGATTTCAGGTTTGGATAATGCAGGTGCATTAAGAGTAGCCGCGCTTAGATTTAGTAGTAGTGGTGCAGATTTCTTCCCTGGTACGCTCAATAGTCAAAATTTAGGCGATATCAATCGTGCTAAATGTCTTCGATTTGATCAGCACTTCAATGTTTTTGGTAGTGAGATTAAGGAATTTATCGCTACGCAAGGCGGTACGGTCTCTGATAATATTAAATATTGGCCAGGTTTAGGAAATCCACATTTAATCAGTGACAAAGGATTTAATGAAAGTGATTTAAATGAAGTTTTAGCGCCATTTTATGATGCTAATGATGATGGAATTTATAATTATGAAGATGGTGATTATCCTTCGGTCAATCAAGTAAGTTCAGCAGAAAAACCTATTGGCGTCATAGCAGATCAAATGATTTTTTGGGTGACTAATGATTTTGGAAATCAACATACCAATTCTCAAGGAGCACCTTTATCAATTCAAATCAATAATCTAGCCTTTGCTTATGCGACTTCAGATGAGCTCAATAATATGACTTTTTATAAGTATGAAGTAATTAATAAATCTGGTGTAAATTATAATCAAACTTATATCTCTCAATATGTAGATCCCGATATGGGAAATTATAACGATGACTACGTAGGTTGTGACACCACACATGCGGTAGGATATGTTTATAATGCGGATGCTATAGATGAAGATGTGACTCAAGCAAAAGGTTACGGAACGGAAAAAATTCCTGTAGTCGGAGTTGATTTCTTCCAAGGTCCAAAAGACGATATCACCAATCAACCTTTAGGTATGTCTTCGTTTGTGTATTTCGTAAATTCATCTGGTAATCCTCTGAGTGATCCAAGTACAGCTACAGAGTATAGAAATTTCCAAAGAGGAAATACCAGACAAGGAAATCCGATGACCTTAGGTGGAAATTGTACGGGGGGAACTGTGCCTACTAGATTTTGTTTTCCAGGAAATCCTGCAAATTCGACTGAGTGGTCCATGTGTTCTGCTGCAATTCCAAAAGGTGACGTTCGTTGGGTTCAGACCTCAGGACCGTTTACTTTCGAGACCGGCTCTGTAGAGGATGTCATTGTAGGCGTGGTTTTCGATAATTTTGCTCCATATGATGGATGTAAGGTAGATATCAATCGTTCTTTTCTCCCTGCTGACGAAAAAGCACAGCGTCTTTTCGATGCGAACTTTGAAAATATTGCAGGTCCAGATGCCCCTGAATTAACGATTATTTCAGGAGATGGGACATTGAATTTTAATATCAATAATATCAAGAATAATAATGTCTCTGAATCTTATAGCGTTTATTCCCCTCCTATTCCTAGAAAACCGTCTATCGTAGACTCTACTTATAAATTCGAAGGGTATTTAATCTATCAGGTTTCTGACCCATCTAAAATTTCTACGATAAACGATTTGAGTAATCAAAATTTAGCGCGTCAAGTAAAAAAAATGGACGTTAGAAATTCAGTTTCAGGTATGGTATATAATCTTAGAGCAGACAGGACGAATCCTCTACAAATAGTTTTAATACCTTCATATTCCATAGAATTAGATAATCGAGGAATCGAAAGAAATTTCTCTCTTCGAGAAGATTTATTTGAATCGGAAGGCAATAAATTTCTCGTTAATAACAAAACATATTACTACGCCGTAGTTGCTTTTGCCTACAATAACTATGTCGATGGGCAAGATGTACAGCTCGAGAAACTTAAATTTAGCCCTACCATCAAAATTTTTAGTGCCATTCCACAGAAACTCGACGGATTTGTTCAGGGGACTCGTGCAAAATTTGGTGAAGAGCTTCCTATAAAGAGAATTCAAGGTTATGGTTCAGGAAGTTTTTATATAGAGCCGACCGATTCCTCAGTAGCGAAAATTATTCAAGATGGGTCTTTATTAGAGTTGGATTACCAAGCTGGCTTTGCACCAATAAAAGTAACTGTTGTTGATCCGTTTCAATTAAAGAACCATGCTTTTAGATTACTCATCAATGATTCCTCTAAAGTTTCTAATTCTGATAGATTAAGAACAGACTCATCTTCTTGGACGCTTGAAGTACTCGATGATAATAATGACGTCGTAGAGACGATTTATTCAGAAAGAAATATCTCAAGACCTTTTACGCAGACTATAGTTTCTAATTCAAATAATGTTCAAAAAAGATATGGTCTGTCTATTTCCGTTCCTATAGCAGATTCTTTGGCTGGTTATCGTTCTAATTCAAATCCAGTTTATGGCGTGCATAGTGCGACAATTGAATATGAAGATAACCTAAATAAATGGTTTTATCTCTTCAAAGATGAAGATCGTACAAATTATAATTGGATTCGTGCCGGTCAATCTTACAATAACTTCTTTACTTCGCATTCTAGCTTCAATAGAGTAGGAAATACCATAGTTTATTCTGACCCTACTTCTAAATTTGAAGGTATTTTGGATAAAGGTCTTGCGCCTTATTGCCTCACCGCTAATAGCTCTATAACAGAAATACCAGCTGGAAGTGGAAGAGACAATCCACTTGCAGATGCTTTGTTTACTTCGTTTGGTCCTGGTTTTAAATGGCGCTATGTGACTTCGAGATATCTTGATTCAGCGCGTTTTGAAGGGCCTGAAAACAATTTAGATTCTTTGATTAGCTTTAATTTGGTCATTACACCAGATAAAAACAAATGGTCTCAATGTGTCGTGCTCGAAACAGGTGAGTTTGCAACCTCTAATATAGGAGGTGCGCGAAAAGGTCAAATCAGACAAAGTGAATCTGTCGATGCCGACGGCAATATCATACCAGGTGAGATAGGACGTGGATATTTTCCTGGCTATGCTATAAATGTAGAGACTGGAGAACGAGTTAATGTCTATTTTGGTGAAAATTCCTCTATTGTAGGTACCTATGGTGCTAATATGAAATGGGATCCATCACGCGATACCATTACGCCTCAAGGTGTTGCTTTGCTCGGAGGTAGTCATTTCGTTTACATTACCAATTCTCGCTATGATGGAGGACAAAAAGACCAACAAATTCTTGTAGATAATTTTAATAAAACCTCTGGTACCGGACGCGATGAAATTCTAAATCCTGCAGTAGCTCAAGTTTATAAGTCTTTTGCTTGGACCTTTATTCCTATTTTAAATAGAAATCTCGATATTTATAATGATAATGGCGTCTATACCATACCGAGTAAAGTAAGTATAAAAGTCCGTGTTTCTAAACCATTTACTGCCTATGATGGAAATTCACCAGTAAACGACAAAACACTTATTTATGGTTTTGATACCAGAAACCTCACCTCACAAAAGAAATCTAATGATGCTTTATCAGAAGCATTTCAATCGATGAAAGTGGTTCCTAATCCATACAATGCTTATTCTATCTATGAGAATACACCAATACAGAATTTAGTAAAAATTGTAGGTGTCCCTGATCAATGTAAAATCTCAATTTATACCATAGATGGTGTATTGGTTCGCACTCTTTCACGTGATTACCAAGAGAGTTTAAATCAAATTTATGCAGTAGATGTAAGTGGTGGAAAAGCCAGTACTGAAAACGCTATAACTTGGGATTTGAGAACAAATGCAGGTGTACTCATATCTTCAGGTGTCTATAATGTCTTGGTAGAAAGTGCCTATGGAACTAAGAATCTTAAATTCTTCTGTACCATGAGATCTCCTGATGTATCAAATTTTTAATCAAACGAAGCCTATTCCTTTATATATAAATTTATTGAAATGTTTAAAAAATTGTTTTTTGGCGTATTTTTATCAATTAGTCTGAGTTTATTTGCTGGTAATTCAGATAGAGCAGGACAGGCAGGTGCTTATGAACTGCTTATGAATCCTCAAGCACGTACTATGGGTATGTTTGGTATCAATTCAGCTTCGGTCAGAAGTGTAGATGCCTTTGGCTCAAATATAGCTGGATTGGCCTTTACTAAAAATATAGCTGTAAATGCGAATTATACCTCATGGCTCACAGGCTCCAATACCGGTATAATCAATATAGGTGTAGGCGGAGAAGTCTCTAAAAACAATGTTTTAGGCTTTCATATCAATTATTTAGATCTCGGCAATATAGATATCACAACTACTGCAGGAGGGACACAAGTCTTAGGACAGGTAACCCCTTTCTTCATGAATCTTGGCTTGAGCTATGCTCGTAGATTTAGTCAGTATGTCAGTGCAGGTATGACGATGAAGATGATTACCGAAGGTATAAGCAATATTGGAGCGACAGGGGTAGCCCTTGATGCAGGATTGCAATACACGACAGGCGAGAAGAATGATATTCATTTTGGTGTGTTTTTGAGAAATTTAGGTTTTCCAATGGTTTATAGTGGTGATGGTCTAACCTATAAACGTCCACCTTCTTCAGGTTCAGGCTATGAATTACCCTTTAATCAACGTCCGGCAAAATTTGAATTGCCAACTCAGTTTTCTATAGCCGTTACCAAAGATTTTTATTTTGGTACGACACCCGAAAAAGGATCTGGGTTTTGTAATCCTCAGCATAGACTCTCTGTATCAGCTAATTTCCTGTATAATGCCTTTGGAAAAGACAATTTTGGATTAGGTGCAGAATATGGATTTCAAGAAAGATTTATGATTAGGTTAGGTTATTTGTATGAAGACCAACCAATTGGTGATGCCTCTACACGAGCTCATTTAGGTTTAGCAGCCGGAGTTTCAGCAGACATATCCCCTTCAAAAGATATTAAAAATGGTCGTAAAGTCTTAGAGATTTCCTATAATTATAGACCATCTAGAGTATTTATGGGATCACATAATGTAGGTTTGGCCTTCCACTTCAACAAATACAACCCTTGTGATGTATTTGAATCAGCTAAAAAAGTAGCAGAAGAAATCAAAGATGCCGATGATAAAGCAAAAGATAAAGCAAAAGATAAACCGAGTGATAAGCCAAAAGAGATAATAATTCGAGATACCGTAATTATTGACAAAACACCTCAAACTGAAACCCAAGTCAAAGAAATTAACACAGTTTTAAAAGGATTTTCTAATAAAATTAACTTTAAACTCGCTTCAAATGAGCTTAATGAAAGATCAAAAGGCGTTCTAGATGTAGTAGGAGATATCATGAATAACTATCCTAATGAGCGTTTTGGCATAGAAGGACATACAGATGAAATGGGTACCGCAGAAAATAATATGAAATTATCTATGAGAAGAGCTTATGCAGTAGCGGATTATCTAATCGATGTCAAAAAAGTAAATCCAAAAAGTATTGTAGTCGATTATTTCGGAGAAGAAAGACCTATCGCGGATAATAATTCAGAAGAAGGTAGAAAACTCAATCGAAGAACAGAGATTTTCATTATTAGTAAATCTAGTAATTCATCTTCGAATAAAACAGAAGTCAAAACAGTTAATAATCCGATTAGGACTAAACCTAATCTTCAACCTACTAAACAAGTGGATAAGCCATCAAGTGATTTGACGCCAAAAGAATCGGATAATATTCCAAAAGTACCAACGGCTAAAATTTCTGAAACCAAAGAAGAAAATGAAAACCCTTTAGCAGATTTTGCCTCGACTATTAAGTTTAAAGCAGGCAATGACTCTTTGTTAATTTTTTCTGTTCGAAATATCAAAAAACTCTCAGATTATTTGAAATCTTTCCCAGGAAAAGTACTCATGATTTCGGCACATACTGATAATAGCAAATATGCTATAGACAATATGACTTTGTCAAGAATGAGAGCGGAAGCAGTCAAAAAAGAATTAATGGCTAATGGAATAGACGAAAAGTTCTTGAAGATAGAATTTTTCGGAGATACCCAACCAAGAGATGCCTCAAATACAGAGGATGCACAAATTCTTAATCGAAGAGTTGAGTTAAGGTTTTTAAATTAGTTTGGATTTCTAAAACTTAGCTTATTTTTGCTTTTCTTACTTTTATGGAAGCCTTCATAGGTATTCTTTGAGAAGATTAATAGGTTGTTTTGTAAATAAATCCTTATATTTGCATCATTATTATA
This sequence comes from Chitinophagales bacterium, assembly GCA_025455685.1. GTDB lineage: Bacteria > Bacteroidota > Bacteroidia > Chitinophagales > JADJOU01 > JALOMB01. Next base: position 28,749 of record JALOMB010000013.1, read on the forward strand.
CTTGATAAATTTTAAAAGGCATTTCATTCAGAGATGTCTTTTAATTTCTAAAAAACTAAAGACATGACGGTATTTTTATCAAAAGAAAGTTATGAAAAATTCAAAAGCGAGCTAATTTATCTCAAAACAGAAGGTCGTAAAGCCACAGGTGATGCTTTAGCTGAAGCAAGAGAAAAAGGTGATTTGAGTGAAAATGCTGAATATGATGCAGCTAAAGAAGACCACGCTAAATTAGAAAAGAAAATTGCAGCTTTAGAACATGCGCTTCTCGACGTAAGAATTTTGGAAGATCATGAAATAGATACTTCTACAGTGACTATTCTCACCAAAGTAAAAGTTTTCAATGAAAAGCTCAATAAAGATATTGAGTACCAGATCGTTTCTGAGATTGAGTCAGATTTCAAAGAAAGAAGACTATCAGTGACTTCTCCAATAGGTAAGGGTTTACTCGGTAAAAAAGTAGGTGACATAGTGGAGATTAGTACCCCTGCAGGCATGATGAAATATAAAATTCTAGAGATTTCTAAATAAAATGGCGAGTATATTTTCTAAGATTATTAGAGGAGAGCTTCCTGCTTATAAGATATACGAGGATAATGATTTCATCGCGTTCTTAGATATTCAACCTTTGGTTTTGGGACATACCTTATTGGTGCCTAAACTAGAAATTGATAAAATTTGGGATTTACCAAGTGATATACTAAGTCGCTATATGCCTATAGCACAGCAGATATCTGCCGCAATTGATAAGGCTTGCCCTTGTTCAAGAGTAGGTGTGGTAGTTATGGGATTGGAGGTTCCCCATGCTCACATGCATTTAATACCGATGAACCACCCTAATGATTTAGATTTCAGACGTCCTAAATTGTCTTTGAATCAAGAAGAAATGACTGAAATTCAACAAAAACTGATAAATTTATTACCAATATGAGACAGATTAAATATAGAGACGCTATCCGCGAAGCAATGCAAGAAGAAATGCGAAAAAATCCCAAGATTTTTCTCATGGGAGAAGAAGTTGCAGAATACAACGGCGCTTATAAAGTAAGCCAAGGCATGTTAGATGAATTTGGTGAGAAGCGTATTATCGACACGCCAATATCAGAACTCGGTTTTGCTGCAGTAGGTGTAGGTGCTAGTATGAATGGAACTATTCCTATTATTGAATTTATGACATGGAATTTCGCACTACTAGCTATAGATCAAATTATCAATCACGCATCTAAAATGATGGCTATGAGTGCCGGTCAGTTTACTTGTCCTATTGTTTTTCGAGGCCCAAATGGTTCGGCAGGTCAGCTGGGTGCGCAGCATTCTATGGCTTTTGAATCTATGTATGCTAATATTCCTGGGCTTAAGGTTATTTCTCCTTCGAACGGATTCGATGCCAAAGGGTTATTAAAATCAGCAATTCTCGACCCTGATCCTGTAGTTTTTATGGAATCAGAAGTCATGTATTCAGACAATTGTGATATCCCTGAAGAAGAGTATTATTTGCCAATTGGTAAGGCATCAGTAAAACGAAGCGGAAAAGATTGTACAATTGTAAGCTTCAATAAAATGATGAAGGTAGCTTTGGAAGCTGCAGAACACCTCGATCAAGAAGGTATATCCTGTGAAGTAATCGATTTAATGACTATTCGCCCTTTAGATTTTCAGACCATAGTAGCATCTGTTCAGAAAACAAATCGTTTGGTAATCGTAGAAGAAGGCTGGCCTTATGGTTCAATAGCTTCTGAGATCACATATCAAGTTCAGAAACACGGATTTGATTATTTAGATGCTCCGATCAAAAGAATTTGTGGTGCCGATTCATCCATGCATTATGCCCCAAATTTGGTCGAAGCTTATTTACCAAACGCTTCTAGAGTAATTCAGGCTGTGAAGTCCACGCTTTATTTACTCTAGTTTAGATTTTTTTAGCAGTCGGGTTTTTGTTTTGATTTAGTGCACATCAGCTCAAAAGCTTGCACCAAACTCTAAATTCATAGATTGAATATATCTTTTGTTGATTTGATTGTATCGCCCTTGATAAATTAAATTTAAACTAAGCAATTTTCCTAAACTTTGGTTTATATTCATTTGAGCCACGATATTTTCTCCTCTATCCAAGCCATTGAGCATGCTTAACTCGACTTGTGGATTTTGGATATTATATTGATAATCTGCTTTAATCCATTTAAGTTGCGCATCAATAAGTAATTTCTTAATCGTCCATTTTAGCCCACTTCCTACATCCCATATAGGTACCCATTGCTGCGATGTAGATTTAAAATTATATTTGATATTGATATTGGCGATTAAATTGTTTTTGATTTGACATTGAATTTGCTCTGAAATGGAATTGTCCACCATAGAAAAATTTCTTTCATTAAAAAATTCTGAACTCTGATTTCTAAGTTGATGAACTACTTCCGTTGTGGTTTTAAATTGTCTATTAATAGAATTTCTCAGAGTAATTCCATAACTTTTTAAGGCATTTCCTTCTAGTCCATTTGTCAAAAGGTTCTTATAATCTAAGTAATTGTGATAGAGATTAAGAGATGTGTTTGGATTATTTTTCAAGACATGAATTTGATGCTGAAGATATACTCTAGATTCCATCAAATCTTCCTGTTCTAGCTTTCCTACAGGAGCTACGAATTCTCCAAATGTTTTATCTATACTCGCTATAGTTTTTCTTTGGAAATCCACTAGGAGCGAGTACTCTATGTTGTTGAGCCATTTACCAAGTCTGTTATTTGAGTTATAGAGAAGTGCTCTAGGGGTAAAAGTATAATTTCCTTTGAAATTTACTTGATTTACAGGCACAAACTCTAGCAATGTCGTATAGAACTTGATATATTTATTTTCTAGGGCAAATTGAGAGACATAAGCTTCATCAAGTTCGAAAATCCCGTTTCCGTTCAAGTCATTCCATGCATACGTCCCTATTCCATTGACTGCTCGTACATAACTGAGTTGCGTAGCTTGTTCCCTACCGGCTTTGAGTTCATACTTTGAGTTCATAGTCATCAAGCCCTTCAAAATCTGACCTTGATGCGTAATCTGACCTAAATAGTTGTGGTTTAATTCTGAGCCATATCTTACTTTATCATCGGTTTGGAGATTTCGATAACTGAGGTTCGCCGTGAATTGATTTTTCTTTAGCCCTGAATATTTTAAATTTGCTTCGATTTGATGCGCAGCCATAGAGTGCTTGTCTTTGTCGACATAGATGCCGTATTTCTCAAGCCTCAAGCCATAAGATATATCGTATTGAAAAGATTTGTATTTACTACTCTGTGATATTTTTATATCTTGCCAATAGAAACTTTCGGGTAGGGTTCCGGTATCATTATATCTTTTATTAAATTCAATTTTATGGCTTATTTCTAAGGATTTATTCGTATCGATAGCATAGCGCAACCGCTGAATTGGTCTATAAAACTGAATTTTCTGTACAGAATTTTCTGCAAGAAGCGTTCGTAAATCAAAATTATAGCGCCATTTTTTAGAAATTTCCCATTGCCCCCCTACAAAGTTTTCTAAGCCTCGATATCGACCGTAAATCAATGCCTGAGATGTGTTCTCGATACGAAATTTTTCTTTTTGATACGAAATTTTTGCTTTGGTAATATTCATATGATGTTCATTTCTATTGAAGAATGGAAGATTCCAGTCTCGAGAAAATTCTAAACTTCTAAATCGCTGAATCGCTTCAAATTGTTTGCTTGAAAAGTCATTAGATAAATTAATTGTAATGGCTTTGCTTAAGGCTAAATCCAAAGTGTGGTATGCGGCAAATCCATGGTTTTTTTCATTGTCCAAAGCACTAAAAGTATTTGGGTCAATCGACGTATAACTTAGCTCCTGAGCGATCTTGGTCTTGTCATTTGGTCGAAAAGCTAAACCGGATATAGCCTGCAAACTGCTTTTGGGTGCAGGGATTAAAGATATGGGAGCGTAAGCACCTTGTTTGATTCCATTTATAGGCGCTATAAATTGATACACGACACCATTAGCCGAAGATGAAGCAATACTATAATCTCCTTGATTTTCCCCTACGAAAGTAAAAACTGCAGAATAAGCCGAATCTGTTTTGCTCGTAGCCAAACGAAGAATATCCCTATAAGTTCTACCTAAAACCGTGGTATCGATTCGTCTGTAGAGCACTCTTGTCTCATCCCAAGTGGTTTTATTATAGTTCTGAATCAGGGCTAAATCTGTTTGATTTCCAATTTGCGATAGAAGACTTATGGCAGATGAGTCTAATTTGGTGTTAAGCGGTTGTGTTTTGACGTCGGATTCGAAAAAAACCTGATGATATGTCGACCAGTTTTTTTTCTCAAAACTTACATCCGTATATTGAAACTCTACTACTAATCGCATGTCATGAGTGATCATTCTCTTATTGGTGAAGGTAATTTGTCCGATATTATAGTCTATAATATAGTCGTTGTTTTCTCCTCTTTTAAGCAAGACTCCATTCAGATATACTCGCTCTGTACCTGATATAATAATGAGAAAAACTTCGGCATTATTGCCTAATAATCTATAAGGACCTTGATTATTTTCGACTACGGGCAAAACATTTCTAGCGAATACACCCCGAGTAATAGCTATAGAACCACCAAAAGTCAAAGAATTTTCTTTAGTTGTGTCTTGATATTGATATTGGAAGCCTTGGAGCTTTCTGTCGAAATGCAAATATCGAGAATTCTTGATTTGAGCAATGTCAAAATCACCAACATTTAAAGTATGTGGTTTTTTTTTGATTTGAATGAAAATTCGGTCAAACTCCTGAAGACTATATGAATTTCCATCAGCTTGAATCGGAATGTTTTGATCAGATATATTGGCTGAGACTTCTGTGCCGTTGGCGAGTTTGCCTCCTAGCGAGAAGTTCATGCCGCTTTGCAAAGAAGTAGAAATATTATTTCCTAGTGTCATCCCCCTGACGATAGAACCCTTATATACCAAGCCGCCTAAATCTAAAATGTCGTTTTGCTCTGAATTATTTCTCATAGTCGTATTTGTATCGACAGGGTTCAATCTATGAGTTGTTTTGGGAATTTCTAAGGGCAAAATTCGCCAATAAACTAATAAAGTATCGTGAACCGAATATGGAAAAACAATCTTATGAGTTTTTTGATCGTAAACAAAGCTGTATTGTCTTTGAGGATGCGTAAGGCTTTTGATTTCAATGCTTTGTGGTATCACAAAATCTGCAGTGAGCCAAATGAATGAGTCATCAACGAAGATAACCTGAGATTTTTTGTTAGAATAAGGACTCTGAGCTTCTACAGCACCAAGCCAAATCCAAAACACCAACCCCAAAAAAGCTCTAAAACATTTAAAAAACATAGCAAAAAAAACACATACCTAAACTCATTGAATTTATGTTTGTATAAGGAGTTAACGTAAAAAACTAATTAATTGTCTATGTTCTAAAAATTTCAGGTTGAATTTTTCTCTTTTTCTCAATATCACATGGATGGTCAAAAAGACATTTTTCTTTGATGAGTTCACTGACGACTTTTGGGACATACGCTTCCCAATTTCCAGAATCTGTTCGAATCATCTCAATGATAGCGTTGGAATCTATCAAAAGATTATTCTTGTCATAATGAATATAATCGACGATGAGATTATTTTCGAGCAAGAAATTATATAAGTGCTTCATATGACTATCCAAAGGCAGGGTTTTAGAAGTATAAATTTCATTTTGGCCTTTGGGTTGAAAAGGATAGGCATAGAGTTTTACTTTTTGATTGAATAAATGTCCAAACTGTAATAATAAATCTGAAATTGGATTTTCGTAGTTACGTATATCGAAGATTTGTTTTAGATTCATGACACCGAGCAAAATTCCAATGCAAAGTGGTTTGACTTCTTTGAGAAATATCGTAAGCTCATGATGCTCTGGAAAATTAGTAACCAAAACAGGATACCCAATATTACAGATCATTTCTGCTCTATCCAAGAAATCTTGATAAGAAATTTTTTCGTTGAGCGATAGATTTTTTAAAGTAATTTCACAGATGGTCTCTACTTGTTTTTCTTCTAAAGCATTATGTTCTATAAACAATTTCCGACCTTGTTCTATAATATCCATATTGAGATTGGTAAAAGGCTTGAAACGCGCCCTAAGAATGCAAATATTTTTTTTATATAAGAAATCTTTTGGTTGAACAATATCGCCATTCGGAAGAAAACATGCCACTTGGCTATATCCTTTACTCACTAACGCTAACGCAATTAATCTCTGGTCTAAATCACCAAAAGCAGGGCCTTTTAACCTCATCATATCTATTTCTATACTATTAATAGGCATATTATCCATGAGTGAATTCAGAAAGGTATCTGGATCATCGTAGTATGCATAACAAGCATAGATTAAATTGACGCCTAATATCCCAAGAACATGATATTGAAGCGAGGCATCACTGTCTAGGAGTTTGACATGTATAGTCGCATTACTAGCTTCAGCACCTGGCTTGTCTTGGAATTTTACCCCTAACCAGCCATGTGGTTGATTGTTTTTTCTATAGTTCAATGAGGCTACGGTATTTGCGAAGCTAAAATACCTTTTTTCATCACTCTGTCCTAGTCGCTCAAGCAGTAAATCATATTCGTGATCGAGCATTTTATAGAGCCTGGATTTCGAAACATAGCGTCCGTCGGCTTCTTCACCATAGATTGCATTACTAAATGTCATGTCATAAGCGCTCATAGTTTTAGCTATAGTTCCTGATGCACCACCGGCACGAAAGAAATTTCTAGCGACTTCTTGACCCGCACCAATTTCAGCTAAAGTACCATAAAATTTAGGATCGAGATTGATTTGTAAAGCTTTGCTTTCTATAGTTCGTTTTTCAGACATGGATTAAGAAGATTTTTAAATTTAACATAGTCACAAAAGTAGTAAAAAAAACTAACTTATGTAGCTAAATAATTCTAAAATAGTTTTTTACTTGTATCTTACTTAGGACAGGATTATAATTTTTGTGTAGATTTCTAAAATTACTAAGGCGTTTTAAATAAAAAAATCGTAAATTTGCCGACTTATCACTAAATATCACTATAATTTTATGAAACAAGGACAAGGATTTGTGCGGTTTGTATTTTTTTCGATGCTTTTTATAAGCATTTATTATTTATCTTTTACGATAGTAAACATGAAATTTGAGACTGCAGAGCAGGCCTATGCAGATAAAATGCTCTCTACCTTACCAAAAGGACTATCCTCTGATTCTATTAGCTTCATGAATCAAGAATTCAAAAAGAGATTTAGAGACTCATTCCAAAATAAACCTTTTTTAGACTTAGGTATTTTCGAGTATAATTATAAAAATATCACTAAAAATAAACTTAATCTCGGTCTAGACCTAAAAGGCGGTATGAGTTTCGTACTCGAGGTCAATGAAGAAAAGTTATTGCGATCACTATCGGGCAAAGCTACCCATCCTACCTTCGAACAAGCGCTCACTTTAGCTACTCAAGCGCAAAGAAATTCTCAAACAAGCTATATTAATTTATTTTTGGCCAATCTCCAAAAAGTCGATCCAAACTTCAAAATTGCTTCCCTTTTTGCCTCAAATCCTTTGCTAAAAGATAAAATATCTACATCAGATGATAACGCAAAAGTGATGGAAATCCTCAAGCCTAGCATAGAAGCCTCTATTCAGAACACTTATAATGTGATCAAACAAAGAGTCGATCAGTACGGTGTAGCAGAATCTTCTGTATCGCTACAAGAAGGCTCTAATAGAATTATCGTAGAGCTTCCTGGCGCAGACGACCTAGAAAGAGTTAAAAAAATGCTTGAGTCATCTGCTAAACTTGAATTTTGGTTTACTTATGATAATTTAGAAATTGCTAAAAGCCTAGAAGCAGCAAATGAAGCCTTAAGAATTATAGAAACATCAAATAAACCAAATCAAGCCAATGATAATCCAAAATCAGATTCTACACAAAATTCCAAAGATTCTAGTGACATAGACGATATTCTCTCAACTTCTGCTACCAAATCCAATGCAAAAACAGATACTTCCAATCTAACTTCAGAAACCAATCCTTTGTATGAAGTCTTTACACCTAGTGTAGATCAAAAGACCAATAATTACGCTCCAGGCCCAATTGTCGGTTATGTCAATAAGAAAGACCTAATTAAAGCCATGGAATTGTTTAATCGTGATGAAGTAAAAAATAAATTTAGAGGGGATGTTGTTTTTGCTTATTCCTATAAGCCTGTTGATGATGAAGGAAGATTTTATCAAGTATTTGCTCTCAAGAAATATAATGATGGACCAGCTTTAGCCGGAAATGTAGTCACTAACGCAAGAAAAGAGACAGATCAATTTAATAAACCCTCTATCGGCATGGAGATGAATTCTCAAGGCGCTGCACAATGGGAAATGATTACCGAAATGGCATCCAAAGACCCTAGAGGCAAGCAGTCTATAGCTATAGTAATGGATGGTGTCGTTTATTCCTCTCCAACGGTAAATGATAAAATCTCTGGAGGTCGTTCTCAGATTACAGGCTCATTTACTCCTGAAGAAGCTAATGACTTATCTAATATATTGAATTCCGGTAAAATTGATGCTTCAGTCAAAGTCGTCCAAGAAGAAGTCGTAGGTCCATCTCTTGGTGCAGCTACTATTAAATCAGGTATTTTAGCGCTTTTTGTAGGTTTGATATCTATCTTTGTCTATATGTTTGTCATGTATCGACAAGCAGGTATTGTCACTCAAATTGCACTTGCTTTCAATCTAGTGTTTTTACTAGGTGTTTTGGCATCTATCAAGGCAACACTTAGTCTTCCGGGTATCGCAGGTATTGTGCTTATCATTGGAGCGGCGGTCGATGCTAATGTAATTATCTATGAGCGAATCAAAGAAGAACTTAGATTAGGAAAAGGCATTTGGGAAGCTATTAAATTAGGTTATCAACATTCATTTAGTACGATTTTCGATGCGAATATGACGACCTTGATTACTTCATTGACCTTGATGTTCTTTGGTTATGGTCCTATTCGTGGGTTTGCTTATACCCTTACTTTTGGTATTTTGACTTCTATCTTTACTGCCGTATTTGTAACTAGAGAAATTTATAATTTATATCAAGATAGAGGTAAGTCATTTTCAATAAATACCAATACATTTATCGATAAATGGTTTTTGAATTCTTCGTTCCAATTCGTAGCGAATAGAAAAAAAGCTTATATCTTTATTGCTTCCTTTATTATAGTAGGACTTATTTCTATCGTAGTTAGAGGTTTTGATTTTGGGGTAGAATTCAAAGGAGGTAAATCCTTCGTATTAGGCTTCGACCAAGACGTAGATTATGTAGCAGTCAAAAAATCATTGGACAAATCACTAGACGGCAAAACTATTGTGAAATCCTTTGGAAGTGCTTCTAATCTTCAGGTTACAACGGCTTATCTGCAAGACGATATGACCAAATCTCAGAATCAATCTGATTCTATAGTGCTTCAAAAAGTCTATGAATCAACGCAGGCCTTCTTCAAAAACAAACCAACTTTCGAACAATTTATTAAAAGCAGTGTGTCTAACTCCCGTAAAATTGGCGCATCTATAGCAGATGATATCTCTCGTTCATCGAGAAATGTCACCATGATTGCATTGGTTTTGATCTTCTTGTATATTACTATTCGTTTTAGAAAATGGCAGTTTGCTGCAGGAGCTATTATCGCCTTATTGCACGATACCTTGTTTACCTTAGGTGTTTTGTCGCTATTTAAAGATATTATGCCGTTTTCTCTTGAAATCAATCAATCTATCGTAGCAGCAATCTTGACTATTATTGGTTTCAGTACTAATGATACAGTAGTGATTTTCGATAGGATACGAGAGTATATGAATCTCAAGCCAAATCAATCTTTGGATTTGACAATCAACGATGCGATTAATAATACATTAAGTAGAACTTTGATGACGGCATCCACGCTATTTTTGGTAAGTTTAGTATTGTTTGTCTTTGGTGGAGAATCAATTCGAGGTTTTTCTTTTACCATGCTCATAGGTATTTTTGTAGGAACTTTGTCTTCTATTTTTATTGCTGCTCCTATAGCCTTGGATTTGATCAAAATTACCGAAAAGAAGTAAGTCTTAAGACGTATTGAAAATCATACTTAAATTGAATTTTTGGGTTTTCACTGAAACTTCAGACAAATTGAATTTTTATTAGTATGAAGGAAATATTTATCAAATCAGCCAAAACGAATAACCTAAAATCTATTGATTTAAGTATTCCAAAAGGAAAATTTATCGTAGTTACGGGAGTGTCTGGAAGTGGTAAATCTTCTTTGACCATCGATACACTCTATGCCGAAGGTCAGAGAAAGTATATTGAATCGATGTCTAGTTATGCCAGACAGTTTCTCAAAAGGCTTGATAAGCCTGATGTAGCCTATATTCAAGGTTTGTGTCCAGCTATTTCTATCGAACAAAAAGTAATCGCTACTTCGAGCCGCTCAACGGTCGGTACGATGAGCGAAGTTTTCGAGTATCTCAGATTATTTTATGGTAGATTAGGCAAGACTTATAGCCCTAAAACGAATTTAGAAATAAAAAAACACGAAGTATCGGATGTATTGGCACTAATTAAGTCTTTTGCAAAGGATACTAAATCTTTTGTAGGGTGGCAATTGAATTTGAGTGAACTCAAATTAGAAACAATTCAAATTCTAATTTCAAAGGGTTATTCTCGAGGTTATTTTCGTCAAGCATTTTTTAATCTAGAAGATTGGTCAGACAAACTGCCCAAATTCCAAAAAAATGATTTGCTTTATTTAGTCGTGGAGCGCTTTGTGATTAGTGAAGCGCTCGATGAAGACAATCTAAAAAATCTTGCTGATACGATTCAAACAGTATTTCAAGAGAATAATGGAGATGCTGTGGTTCATGACCTAACTTCAAGCCAAACCTTTCATTTCAATAATAAATTTGAAGATGAATTTGAACGATATGAAATCCCAAGCCCTCAAATGTTTAATTTTAATAATGCTTATGGCGCCTGCTCATCATGTGAAGGTACAGGGATAACACATGGAATTAGCGAAGATTTGGTAATCCCCAATAAGTCCTTGTCTGTATATGAAGGATGTGTGGTTTGCTGGAAGACCCCTAAAATGAGCAAATACCAAAAAGATTTTATTGATGTGGCTCGGGAAATAGATTTTCCCATTCATAGACCTTATATTGATTTGACGCAAGAAGAAAAGGATTTACTCTGGCATGGAAATCAAAATATTCAAGGAATATTTCAGTTCTTCGAAATGATATGGTCCAATCAACGCCAAATCGAATATAGAGTACTCTATTCTCGGTATCGAGGCAAAACTGTTTGTCGCGATTGCAAAGGCTCTAGACTCCGAAAAGACGCACAATATGTCAAAATTGGAGGCAAATCAATTGTAGATTTAGTGAATTTATCCCTAGAAAACCTATTGTCATTTTTCAAAGATTTGCAGTTAGACGATTTTCAAACTAAAGTCGGCAGTCGTTTGATTTTTGAAATTACCAATCGATTAGAAATATTAATTTCACTAGGTCTAGGCTATTTAACCCTTAATAGAGAATCTGGCACCCTCTCCGGTGGTGAAAGTCAGCGAATAAACCTAGCAAGGGTCATTGGCAGTAGTCTAACTGATTCGCTTTATATTCTTGATGAGCCCTCAATAGGACTTCATCCAAGAGATACAGATAATCTTGTAAAAGTGCTTTTATCATTAAGAGATTTAAACAATACGGTAATAGTCGTAGAGCATGAAGAAAGAATCATGCGGGCCTCGGACTATTTGATCGATATCGGACCAAAAGCAGGTATTCACGGTGGAGAAGTAGTTTTCGCTGGAAATTTCGCAGATATCTTTTCTTCTAAATCCCTGACAGCTCAGTATCTCAACGGAGATAAATCAGTAATGAGAAAATTTCCAAAGATTAAACCTACAAAATTCATCGATTTTTCGGGTATCACACATCATAATTTAGTCAATGTCTCGGTCTCTATTCCATTAAATGCCATTACTGTGGTATCAGGAGTCTCTGGAAGCGGTAAAACTTCGTTAATTAGAGATGTAATCTATCCTGTACTCGCCAATAAGGTCGAAGACAATCAACCTATAAGAGGATATTATGAATCTGTTCAAGGGGATTTTAGTCAATTTCATATAGTAGAAATGGTCAATCAGCAATCTCTAGGGAAATCTTCTAGAAGTATTCCTGTGACTTATACCAAGGCCTATGATTATATTAGAGATCTTTTTGCAAGTCAAGTCCTATCTGCACGTATGGGTTTGGAAGCCAAAGATTTTTCTTTTAACGTGCCAGGCGGAAGATGTGAGACATGTCAAGGCGATGGAAGTATCACTGTAGAAATGCAATTTCTAGCGGATGTCACTTTGGAATGTGAAGCATGTCAAGGAAAAAAATTTCAAGACCATGTTTTAGAGGTTTCCTACAAAGGAAAGAATATTTTTGATGTTTTATCGATGAATATTGACGAGGCTTTAGTGTTTTTTGAGGAAAACGCTACAATTTATGATAGGATTTTGCCCCTTCAGCAAGTAGGTTTGGGTTATTTGTCTTTGGGACAGAATATTTCCTCGCTTTCTGGTGGAGAAGCTCAGCGGGTCAAACTAGCGAGCTATATGATAGGTCATTTGAAACAAAAAGTATTTTTTATCTTTGATGAACCTACCACAGGCCTTCATTTCGAAGATGTACAGCAGTTAATGAATTGCTTTGAATTTATGGTACAAATGGGGCATACCATAGTCATCGTAGAGCATAATTTAGATGTGATTAGAAACGCAGATTGGAACATAGATTTAGGGCCTCAGGCAGGAAACAAAGGCGGACAAATCATGTATCAAGGACCTTGTGATAAGTTTGCGTCATGTCAAAATAGTCTCACGGCTTCATTCCTGTGAGAAAACCCATAATCTCAGGTTAAGGTGTCTAGAAATTATTTTTATCCTAATTTTGAGATGCTCTATACTCCAATGGCGTTTTGCCTACTTTTTGTTTAAATAATTTATTGAAATACTGCGGATATTCAAAGCCCAATTCATAAGCAATTTCATTTACTGATTTTTCGGTGTGCAACAATTCTTGTTTCGCTTTTTCTAAGATATAATGATGGATATATTCTTGGGCATTTTTACCTGTTTCTTTCTTTATTAAATCGCTCAAATAACTCGATGATAAATGAATCTGTTGTGCTAAATATTTTACGGTAGGAATATTCTGTACACTGGTTAATGGTAAAGAATAATAATGATTTAAAACCTCTAATACTTTAGAAATCAATTGCGTGTTTTCTGAAGTTCGTGTAATAAATTGTCGTTGATAATACCTTTGGCAGTAGTTTAAAAGAAGTTCAATAGCCGACACTATAATAAACTGGCTATGTTGATCTATATTTTCTAGTATTTCATTTTCTATTTTATCGATACATTCTTTTAAGATTGTCTTTTCTTTGTCTGATACGTGAAGGGCTTCTGCAATGTCGTAGTTAAAAAAAGTATATTGATTGAAATGGTGGATCAAAGAAGTGTTTCTGATTAAATCGGGATGAAAAAACAAACCCCAACCCATTTTATCGGGTCTTTCTTCTTCATCAGAATCTATTTCTATCATTTGATTGGGGGCAATGCAAATCAAATTGCCTTCCTGAAAATCAATGGTTTTTCTGCCATATTTGAAGGAGTTTTTACAATAATTTTTAAACATTATAGAATAAAAATCGGTAGTAATTTTAAGATGTTCCTGTTGCGGGTGATTCATTTTAGAAAAGTCTAAAACAGCCACCAGGGGATGTTTACTCTTGCCTAATTGAAAGAACTCATACAAATCTGAGATGCTTTTTAGTTGAATCATTTTATTAGAACTTTTTCTGAAAATGTGTTTAAATAACTTAAATATTCATAACCCCGCCTTTCTGCAAAAAAATCTAAACAGAGTACTATACTGGCCTGAATAAATAAACCTAACCCTATACCACGCCAAAAGGTATCATTCATCGAGCTGTACATCAATAGAATACCCATAAAAATCAAAGCGATTTCTGTATATCTAAAAACCACAAAATTACGCATTACTTGTTCCATTCTTGGAATTTCTACTGTTTTGATTTTTTGTGTATCAGATTGTATGAAGTTTTCTACTCTTATGATGTCCTTTGGGCTTCTGGTAACAATAGTATAACCCACAATAAACTCAAGGCAAGCCACCACAAAAAAAGGAATGGCTACCCCTTTCCAAAAAGAAGTTTTAAGTACAAAAACAAAATAAACCGCCAATGCAAAAGCTAAAACACCCACTAAAATAAATAGATAACTTTCGGCTTTTTCGCCACTAAAATATTTTAAAACGGGATTCATTTTGTTTTGATTTTTTTTAATAATTCTTTTGCACATAAAATGCCAAATTCATTGGCTGCCTTTGGGCTGGCACCCGTTATCAGGTTTCTGTCAATAAAGCACGAATCATCGGCTTTTTTATTTATTATGGTTACACCTAATTGTGTAAGCTTTTTTCCAAAAATCCAAGGTATAGGCCCTGGCATATAACCTATTAAAGGGGTTTGCTTGTCCACCGAATCGGGAAAGGCGGCTATTTTGTAGCCACTGTAAATAAATTTAGTAGAATCGGAAGAGTCAGAGGCAGCCAATAGTGCCGCAGGCCCGTGGCAAATGCTCATCATCGTTAAATTTTTGCTTTCCGACCATCGAATGAGTTTTCCTAAGTCTTTATTTTCGGGTAAACCAAGCATTGCACCGTGTCCGCCTGGTATAAATACACCAACATAAGAGGTGTTGTTTTCCATCTCATTATTTACAAAATCCGATAAACTTTTTGGGGTTTCAAACTTATTTCTAAAAATATTAAAAATAGTATTAACAGCTTCATCTTTTTCTGGAAAAGCCCACATTTCAATTTTTGCCGATTTTCCCGAAGGTGTAAACACATCTATATCAAAACCAGCGCTTTGTAGATGTAGCATAGGCAAAAGCATCTCTACCGGATGATTTCCTGTAGAAAAATAGGTACCGTTTGCCATTTTCATATGGCGATCTTCCGTACAAATCATCATTACTTTTAGATGGGTATCGCTGTTTTTAACTGCAAAATCCACTTTTTTATAGTTGGTTTTTGCGGAAGTAGCCAGTTTTAGAGCCAAAATAGAAGGGCTAAAAGCCCCATCTTCTGTAGGTTGTGGGGCAATGCCCAGTAGTTTTTTGATCATCATTTTTTGTTAAATATAATCATTAAATTCCTTTCCATTTATTAATTTCGGGCATTTTTTCCAGTAATTCAGGTAAAGCTGCCAATGCAGTTTGTACGTGATCGGTTGCCCAATGTTTAGCTTCTTCAGCTTCACTTTCCCAAACTTCATAAGACGTAAATTCACAATCGTTTGCACTATTTTGCAGATAAAAATAGTCTTTACACCCTTCTTCCTTACTATTGGTTTCTTCGGTTAAACGCTTCATCAATGCTAGCGATTCTTCCATTTTGTCTTTCTTGATTGTAAACTTGGCGGTTACATAAAATTTTGTGTTCATTTTGTAGTGCTATCTATATTTAAAGAAAAATTAAAGTCCAAATTGAGATTTAATGCCGCCAATAAAGGTTTCATCATCAAATTGTTTTCTGTTTGCCATTAGCGTTTTTGCATCTTCGCCTGCGGTATATCTCAGTTGCTTTTTACCATCGGTAGCGGCTTCAAAAATCACATTTGCCACCACACTAGCAGGTGACGCGTTTTGTGACATTACAGGCATAGCTGCCATTAGTGCGCCTACTAGGGGCTGGTATTCGGTTTGAGATTCGTCATTCGAAAAGTCAAACGAACGACCTCCAAAATCGGTAGCTATCATACCGGGTTCTACGATTTTTACTTGCCCACCAAAAGATTCAACCTCAAAACTCAAAGATTCTGAAATACCCTCAACAGCAAACTTTGTACCGTGATACAAAGATCCTAAAGGAAAGGTCATTTTTCCACCAATAGATGAAATGTTTATAATCATTCCTTTTTTGTTCTGTCTGAAATGCGGCAATACTGCTTTGGTTACGTCTATTAACCCTAAAACATTGGTATTGAATTGTTTTTGTATTTTTTCTCTGCTAAACGACTCTAAAGGTCCATAAGCGCCATAGCCTGCGTTATTCAACAAAACATCAATGCTTCCAAATTTTTCAATGCCTAAAGAAACCGCTTTTTCTATAGAGCTTACATTCAAAACATCTAATTGAGCCACCAAAATATTCGGTAATTGATTGAGTTCTGTTTCATTATCTGGGTTTCGCATGGTAGCAATCACATTCCACCCTTTAGATTGAAATAATTTTGCCGTTTCTTTTCCTATACCACTGCTGGCACCTGTTATTAAAATAGTCTTGTTCATTTTTTATGATATTTAAAATTATACTGCAAAACTATCTCAATATATAAAGAGCGAGATAATACAAATTCGGGATATTTGTATGGTTTTTGGGGAACATAAAAAGAGTCGTGCATTTTTCTACAGCCATATTGGTTTATAATCTAAATTACTGGGCGTTTCTATGTAAAAAAGTTCACCTTGAAAATCAATTTCTAAAGTGTTGTGATTTGAAATTCTTATGGCATCATCCGTTTCTATAGGTTGATGGTCTGCCCAACCTTTTCCGTTTAGCACGTAAAAAGTGTAACTCATTGTTTCGTTGAGGTTTAAGCTGGTTTTGGTTTGTTCCTTAAAAATGAGTTTTTT
>JALOMB010000014.1 GCA_025455685.1 Chitinophagales bacterium
AAGAAGAAAAAACAAAAGAGTTTTATCAGGAAATTCAAAGGGCTCTGTATAATTATCTTAGTGTCACACTCCAAATTAAAACAGCTGAGACATCTATCGACAATATCGTCATGCAACTAAATCAGATAGGCATATCCAATGAAATTCAACAAAATATTAAGGACGTCCTACAGGTATGCGACATGAGTCTATATGCTCATATTTCCGATCCAAACTCTATGATTGACCTATACAACAAAGCAAACGAATCTATATTTTTAATTGAAAAGTCTAAAATCGTATGAAGCAGCTAAGCTATATAGTTTTAGGATTAATTTTATCTTGGCATGTCCCTGAAGTGTTCGCTGCAAATCTAGATAGTTTGACTAAGCTAGGACAATATAATGAAGCAATTTCTCTGATCAAGAATGACCCTAACCTAGATATAGCAGATAAGTATTATAACTATGCTTTGGTTTTGCAGACTTCTAGACAAACTGCTCAAGCAAGGCTATATTTACTCAAAGCTATCAAAATAAAGCCTCACAATCAAAAATTCAAAGATAATTTAGACATCATCAATGCAAAATTAAAAATCGAATCAAACTCTGATTTCTTTTCTAAGATAAAATCAGTCTTGTTTCATACCTTCAGTTTAGTGCATTTACGAGTTATAAGTCTCTGTATTGCTTTGGTATGGCTAATTAGTATTTTCATGAGAAAGCATCCTAAGTTTTCTGTGCTCTATCGTTTCGAAGGGATCCTGCTTTTTTGTTTAGCGATTAGCTTGCTTTGGATGTGGGCGCAGATTTATCAAAGTAAAGCCCGCAAAGCAATGATTCGCTATGATCAAATCATTAAAAAATCAACGCCTAAAGAAAAAGTGACGCAGCTATCTCAAACTCATTATAACATTGTGACCGTAATAGATTCATTAGATGATTTATACTTAGTGGAAACAGATGAACAGAAAAACTTCTGGACAGAAAAGAAGAATTTAGATTGGATATAAATCCAATTTTTTTGCTTCAAATTGATTATCTTTGTGCCTATGAAGAAGATAACATGGACAGATTTACAGCACCATGATAGGCATATAGAGGCTTTGAAGACTTTGAGTCTTCGAAAGAATATACATCACGCCCATCTTTTTTATGGTAAATCTGACCATCAAGTCCTGATGACGGCTTGGATTTTTATCATGACTCACTTGTGTCTCGCTGATTCTTCTGACGCTATAGCTAAACCCTGCTATAGTTGTGAAAGTTGTATGGCTATTCAAGGGTTTAATCCTCAAATCGTTCAATTTCTTTTACCTACTACTGCCGATAAGAAAATGAATCATTTTCAGTATTTTAGGGAGTTGATAGAAGAAAAATCTTTATCTGTAAGCCTTGAAGATTATCGAAGTTATTTATCTAGTCATTTAGGTAAAAGTGGTACTGAAAAAATTAACTTAAAAATTCGTGCTGAGCAGCTCGCATCATTTTTTGATTTTATAGAAATGAGTAGCCTATCCAACGGATTCAAAGTTCAATTTATTTGGATGGCAGAAATGCTCGAAGCAGAATCCAACAAAATTCTAAAAATTCTCGAAGAACCACCGGCCAAAACAATCTATATCCTCATAGCAGAGCGGATAGATAGATTATTGCCTACGATTATATCCCGATGTCAGCTTCATCAAATTCACAGTCCTGATCCTGACAAATTCATTAGGCTAGTTCCTAGTTCCTTGGAAAAAGAAGATATAAGGCAGTATTTTAAGCTTTTCGGTTCTAATCTATCTATCATGACTGATATAGCCTTACCTGCAGATAAAAGTTTGTGGATTTTGACTCAGAAATACTTGAGTGCTATTGCAAAATTTCAAAACAAAAATTTTCAAGAAGCCATAAAAGCAATGCAAATTATAAGTCAAATTGATGCTTTAACTATAGATGAACAAAATAATATCCTACGCTATATGCTTGATTTCTTAGCTCATGTCCTAAAAATGAAATATGGTAAATTGTCTTTTGAAGAAAAACCGTATTTTAAAATTATAAATTTTTATTCTCTTCGCATAGAGTTAGATCAGATTGGGTATATGCGAGAAGTAATTGAAAAAACATATCAAAATTTACAACAAAACGTAAATTCAAAAATAAGTTTTGTATATTTGTACGTCGAATTGGGTCAAAGCATGCTAAGGACTCTTTTCGAAGAAAAAATGAATAAAATCGCATAATTATTAGTGGAAAAGTATAAAATTATAAGTAAATGGGATGTGGAAGTTCATGTGGTTCAGGGGGCTGTAGTTCAGGGGGCTGCAATAAATTAAATGCTTTTGATTGGTTTAGTAATATAGACCAGAAAATTGAAGATAAGTTATGGGTCGAAGTTTCGTTTAAGGGTGGAAACAGAAAGGACTTCTTTTTGCATACACAAGATTTCTTTTTAGCGGACAAATCTATGGTCGTCGTAGAATCTGACAAAGGTTATGATATAGGTCAAGTAATGCTCAAGGGTTTCTTGGCTAAAGTTCAGGCTAAAAAAAAGAAAGCCAAAATTATAGAAGATGAAATGCCCAAAGTCCTTAGATTGGCTTCAGATGAAGAGCTCAAACAATTAGAAACCCTAAGAAAAAAAGAAGCACAAATGATGCTCGATGCACGAGTAATGGCTAAGAAACATCATTTAGACATGAAGTTTTCAGACGTAGAATATCAAGCAGATGGCAAAAAAGCAATATTTTATTTTATCGCTGATAATCGCGTCGATTTTAGAGAATTAATCAAAAGCTTCATCACGCATTTTCGAATAAAAATAGAGCTAAAACAAATCTCTGCACGACAGGAAGCCGCTATAGTAGGAGGAATAGGTAGTTGCGGTCGAGAACTATGCTGTAGTTCCTGGCTGACGCAATTTAAAACCGTCACAACGCAAGCAGCTCGATATCAGAATCTTTCTATTAATATGGATAAACTCTCTGGTCAATGTGGTAGGATGAAATGTTGTCTCAATTTCGAGCTTTCACAATATATCGAAAGTTTCAAACAATTTCCAGAAAAATTTAATACTATCAAAACCGATTCAGGTTTTCTCGAACTGAGAAAAACGGAAATCCTGAAAAAACTCCTGTGGTTTCAATACAAAGAAGGCAAAGATAGAAATATGTACAAAATTTCACTTGAAAAAGCCTTGGAAATAGCTCAACTTATGAAATCAGGTCAAACAATTCGTTCGATTACAGATTTTACTATCGCCGAAATAATAGATTTAGAAAAAGAAGACCCACAAGAAGACCTCGTAGGACAAGTATCTTTGAGTATGCTCGAAGATAAGAAAACTTCTTCCTCTAAACGAAAAAAGAAAAAGAAAAAGCCAAACAATCCTAAAAACGATGCGCCTTAAATTGCTCATTTTGCTTTATAGCTCTATCATGCTCATCTCTGGATGTGATCGAATAGAGATTCTCGATAAGCTAGTTCCTATTAAAAACATGTCTTGGAATATTCAAGATACCTTGGTCTATGATTTTGAAATAAAAAACACCGATCTAAAATATGATATGTATCTCATGGTAAGACATCGAGATATTTATGAATTCCAAAATTTATATATCAAAACACTTACTAAAAATCCAGATTTATCTATATCTGCTCAGACTATTTCATGCAATCTCTGCGATGATATGGGTTCCTGGAATGGTCAATGTATTGGAGATGTATGTTTTGTGAGCTTCAAGCTCAATAATCGAATTAAATTCCTCCAAAAAGGAATTTATCAAATCAAGCTAGTTCAAGAAATGAGATTAACCTCAGTTAAAGGCATCATGGATATAGGTTTGAAAATCACCCAATCACCTGAAATAAGTTCAAATGAACAGAATTAACGCATTACTTTTTTTAGGGCTCTTCACTATATGCTCCTGTCAGTATGATGATAACCCTAAATCATATTCAAATAAGGTTCATTCTGGTATCGTGCCTAGTTATTTCAAAGAAGACTTAGCGCTAATGCCTGAGGCTATAGCTAGTTATGCCAACCGATATAGATGTTTTTATTTCGTTACCTTTCTCGACACTGTTTCTGTTGATTCTGTAATACATAAGAATAGCAATCGAATACTACAGACATTAGACAGTGCTAGAATTCATATTGATTCTACTAATTTTCGTATAGATATACAAGGAAATTATAAAGAAACGCAAGAGAAATTATATTATAAATCTAAAATTTTTCCTACGTCACAAGCCAATATATTCTTAATTGCGACCACCTGGGTCAAGGATAAAAAACGCTTTGAAACCTATGCGAATCAAATGGATTCACTTTTGATTACCATTAAACTCCATAAGCCATGAAAATCATCATAACTGACGATGAAATTATCGACTTAGTTATAGATCCTCATACACAAGAAAAAGGATTTAGATTACTGATCAATCAATTCAAGGAAAAAGTTTATTACCAAATCAAAAGATTAATTATTCATCATGATGATGTCGATGAAGTCTTACAAATAGTCTGGATCAAGGTATGGCAGAATCTACATGCTTTCAAAAGAGAATCATCCTTGAGCACATGGATTTATCGCATAGCCTATAATGAATCTATTACTTATATTCAGAACCAAAAAAAGAAAAAAATCGCAGACTGGGAAACCGTTGCACCAGCTTTGGAAGAAAACATTTCGTCTAATGATTTCGAAGAAGACGAAATCAAAGGTTATTCTAAATCAGAAATTCTAAGAACAATTGAAAAAGCTATCGATTCCTTGCCTGAAAAACAAAAATATATTTTTCAACTGCGCTATTTCGAAGAGCTTCCTTATGCTGAAATAGCCAAAATTACTGGAACTACAGAAGGAGCCCTAAAAGCCTCCTATCATCATGCTGTCAAAAAAATTGAAGCAAAATTTAAAGATTAACTAAACCTTTTTGATCAAATTTTACTCTAAAATGAAGAACGACATTCAAGCAATTTATAAATCTTAATGATATGAATAATTTATCTACTAATGAACCAAAAACTATCTTGGATTTAATTGAAAAATCTGAGCTTCATCTAGATTCAGATACCCCTAAGCAATATTTCGATTATATGGAAGATAGAGTCATGAATCAAATCAGATCGCATCAAAATAGCGCTCAACCTTCGATCAACAAACTTCCTTGGTATCTTACTGCTGCAGCTAGTATTAGTCTCATAGTCCAAAGAAATTAAGACTACTTCAGTAATTTATACCAAGGCCGATAAGTTAAAACCAAACGCTAAAGAAGCCGTTAATGATGCGCTTGACTATTTAATGGATATCGAAGAAGAACTAGAAAAAAACTAAGCCTATCTTAAAGCTCCTCAATTTCCTTTTTGGAACCCTAAAAAAAACCAAAAGAAGCGTACGACGAACTCATACTCGTAGAAGAAAACGAATCTATGAACCAATAGATTTAAAATCACTCAATCAAATTTACTTGTGGGAAGTCCCTTATAATCTAATATGGACTTATGATAGCTCTGTATCTCAGCCTAAAATAAAACTACAAGGCAATGAAATTAATATCACTTTAAACAATACTAAGTTTAAGCTCGATAAAGTCTTCGCTGCTAAGTGGACTAGAGTACTCAAACTAATCATTTACGACAGGCTAGCGCTAAGAGTTCAAGAAATAAATGCTTTGACGGTAAAACAACCCATAGAAAAAATAGCGCTAAAAAACAATTTTTCAAAATGGGGTAGTTGCTCTGGTCAGAAACTCTCCTTTTCTCTTATGTTATTCTTTTGCTCTTCTGCTCAAATCGACTACGTCATCGTTCACGAACTTTGTCATTTAGTCCATAAAAATCATTCAACTTCCTTTTGGAAATTATTAGGGAGTTTTATCCCTAAATACAGAGAAATTGACCAAAGTTTGAAGTTCAAAAGTTATAAAATCGGAGCTTTGCTCAAATTTGAATAACTTGCCTTGAATGATAAATTTAAGATTAAAGAAAATATATCCTTTTCTTCTGAGTAATCGAGGTATTAAAATTTATCTCAAGCTAAGTTTGTATTACTTAAAACTCTTATCAATTAATTTAATGATATCCGAGGTGACATTAGCTTTAGGATCGATATATGCTAAGTTTTTGATCATGGTCTCGAGCTTATAGAGTACTTCGATTTTATTTTCTTTGCAGTATTTAGCTACTAAATCATTGACTTTATTGAGCAAACCACCCATTTTATTTAGGTAAATGCTTTCATATTCTTCTTCTTTTAACTTGACTTGTTTGTCGATTAGTTTTGCTTCTTCAAGCAAAAGATCCCATTTTTTCTTTTCTTTTTCTTGTAATAAGCTTGGAATACTACTAACTTGGACATCTTTAGGAATTTTATTTTCATTCAAAAACAAATCTACTTTTTTATTAAGGTTTTCCCTTAGGATTTTAATCTCGCTTTCATATCCTTTTTTGATAGAATCAATTTCTCTTTGTGCTCTTGAATAACCAGGAGTGGCTTTTAGCAATAGTTCCTCATCTAGAAATGCTGTGCGCTGTGCTAAAACATTGCTCAGAATGAAAAAAGACAAAAAAGAAATCAAAATTCGGGTCATAGGTTATAAATTTAATAAATTAATCTCCTAAATACATATAAACATTGAAGTTTAATGTCATAGGTTTAATATTTAAGGGTTGTTGTGGACCTGAATTTAACCTCAAAGTACCTGATATACTGTGATTATGCTCTCCACGAACATCTGACCATAGATTTCCGATATCTACTAGATGGTTGTGATTTCCTGCAAATCCCGTATTTCTTTTCTGAGCTCCTGTTCTAGCAGGCCCTCCTGCTTGAATTAAAACCCAACCTACATAGCCACAACATCCATCATCCCAATAAGTATGATTATGGTTTCCATTAATACTAGTATTCCTATTTGTCGATGGAATATAATGATTATGATTCCCTGTAAGATTTGAAGTTGCATTAATGCTAAAAGCATTGGTAGGTAAATTATTATTTTGAATCAAGAGCTCATCTGAACCCTTGAACGTACCTAAGGGCTGACCATTCTGTGAAAAAATCACATCTGTAGCATTAGGTATATTATTGCCTATGCCTATTACATTAGCCTGAACTTGCTGCGTAGCGGTTAAAAGACTTTTTGCTCTACCGTCGAGTTTTATCCAGCCTTCGTGATCTGAAGTAAGATAACTGTATTTAATATCTCCAAAAACAGGAATATAAGGATCTGTCCAGTTTGGTGCTGAGATATTTCCTTGACTAGTCAGCACTTGTCCATAGTTACCGGGATCATTATTGGGCAAAAGCATATTCTTGAAGACAATATTTCCATTGACATCCAAGCGCTGCAATGGGGTATTGGTGCCTATTCCGACTCTATCATTGAGACCATCGACACTAAAAGTAGATACATCTAAACTAAACATATCGACACCACTGCCTTGAAACTGGAGTTTATGTGCTGCATTAGTAATCCTTATCTCTGTTTCTCGATTTAAGCCCCCTTCTAAATCTAATCTATTAAACGTATCATTTAAGGTAATTCCGTTAGCTCCTTCTGTAGCATCTTTTAGCCCTTGTCCCCAAAAAGCATTTCCTTTATCATCTACACGTAATGTCTTATATAATCCAGCTCCTGGGGTAATCATAATAGAATCTATCCAATGTCTCTGTGCTATCGTTTCGAGAGGGATTGCAAAACACACTCCTAGATAAGCCAAAATTGAAAAAGAAAGAAGTTTAGAACTCATCAATACTTATAGTTAATCTCCTAAATACAGAAATACATTGACACTCATAGTTCTTGGTGTAATCACTATAGGCTGTTGGGTAGCATCAGTGTTGATTCTAACCGTACCGGTAATCGTATGATTGTGTTCTCCACGTGTATCCGTCCAAACGTTTCCTACATCCACAGTATGATTGTGATTGCCATTCCAATCTGAACCTCTATTTGTAGCATCTCTTCTAGCTGGTCCACCTCCTTGAATTCCAACCCAACCCACTGTACCACAGCACCCATCATCCCAATAGCCATGCTGATGATTTCCATCCGTTGATGTCCATCGATTCGTACCGCCTACATAATGATTATGATTTCCTGCATTTCCAGATGTAGCGTTAATAGGATATGCGGTGGTAGGTAGCTGAAAAGTATTGATAATTCTGGTGTTTTGACCTACGAAAGCCCCGATAGGTGCGTTATTCTGTGATAAAATAGCATTGTCTGCATTCGGTATATTGGCACCGATACCAAGGAAATTTGCTATATTTTGCTGAGATGGCGTTAATGTATTGACTGCACGACCATCGAGTCTAATCCATCCGGAATGATCTACAGGCTGAAAGCCTAATTTGACATCCCCAAAATTTGGCTTGTAAGTATTTCTCCATACAGGCGCTTTGTCAGGTCCTGAGCTCGTGAGGACTTGTCCGGCTGTACCAGGTAAATTATTGGGCATTAAGGCACCCGTAAATCTAATATTTCCATTTACATCTAAGGCTTGCTGCGGACTATTGGTGCCAATTCCTATTCGATTATTATTAGCATCAAGACTAAAGGTAGTCCCATCGACACTAAAGACATCGGTACCTGTAGCTAATACCCTAAATTTATTTGTATTGCTTAAATTGGCAATTGTAGTCAATCTATTGAGCGTACCGCCTAATTCGACTATTTTACCATTCATTGTCAAACCATTACCAGCCTGAGTGCTGTCTGAAGGCAGGTCTCTCCATGAGGCTAGTCCATTTGCATCAGACATGAGAACTTTGTTTGAAGAAGCACCAGGAAGAATAACTAATGAATCAATCCATTGTTGCTGCGCTTTGATTTCTTCTAAGCAAAAAAACAAACTTAGCAAAATTCCAAAAATCGCATGAAGTTTGTTAACCGTTCGTTTTTCTATATTCATGTAAGCGAATTTAGTAATATTAGTTCAAAAATTATGCCAATCTTATTGACACTATAATATTGACACTATAATATTTTAATGGCAAAGCTAATGAATTTTTTTTATCTTTGTATTTTATATTCAAACTCGATAATCATGGATGTCTTTATTAATTTCTTCGCTAACATGACTTCTTTGCAGAAATTCTCTTGGATTTTATTTAGTATTACCCTAACTTGGCTTTTGGAATTTCTCTGGCCTAGAATGAATTATTCAATAAATAAAATCAAACACGCTAGCGTAAATTTAGCTTTCTTATGTACTTCAATTATTTTAAATTTCTTGATTTTGGCGCTTACAGCTCGTGTATATATATGGATAGAAGACCATAAAATAGGCCTGCTCAACCAATTTAATCTGCCTTGGTATTTGGTATTGCTCATTTCTGTGCTCGTTTTGGATTTAGTGGCACAGTGGTTTGCTCATTTTGTACTGCATCGATACAAATATCTTTGGAAATTTCATGTGATTCATCACAGCGATGCATATTTAGACGCAACTTCGGGCACTAGGCATCATCCTGGTGATTATTTTATAAGAGAAATTTTCACATTACTCGTTGTTTTAGCCTTAGGCGTTCCCCTTTACGTTAGTATATTTTATAGAATGCTCACGGTATTGTTTACTTATTTGACCCATGGAAATTTTAGCATGCCATTATCTATAGATAAGGCGTTAAGCTACGTATTCGTAACCCCTAATGTTCATAAGTTTCATCATCATTTTGAACGCCCTTGGACAGATTCTAATTATGGCAATGTATTTACTTTTTGGGATAGACTTTTCGGTACATTTGTCTATGAAAATCCAGAAGATATTATTTTTGGCGTCGATGTAGTAGATGCGGAAAAAACCAATGACCTTAAATATCAAATGCTTTTGCCTTTTGATAAGAATCTAAAAACAGATTACTGATTGATTTATTCGGCTCTTCATAGGCATTATCTTTTAAAAAAATCGAAAAATTAAGCGTACATAATTTTTTTTATTTATCTTTGTATGGGTTAAAATGGTCATATCCAAAATTAACCTAAAACGCTGAGATAATATTATTGAACCAAAATAGTTTTATAAGAACTGGGCATTTCTCCTAAATATATTAACATGATTCGATTAGCATTTAGTTTACTTATACTTTTTTTTGCTGTAGTTGCAAATGCTCAAATTTGTCCTATTTACAAATATAAATTTCTTACTCCTAGAAAAATTATTGTTCAAACGAATACACATATCGACAAGTTTGAAGTCCCTCAAGGCTATCAAATTCTCAAAGTAGATAAACTAGTACCTAAGCTCAATATCTATTTAATCGAACTCAATAAAACGATTAGTCAAGCAGATTTTCTTTCTTCAAACCAATCCGTTATCTCTTTTTCATATGACAAACCCCTAAAACAGCGTAGTTTAAACCCAAATGATTCTCTTTTTTCTCGGCAAGATTTCCTTAAAAAAGAGTTTATCTATATGAATCAAACCGCTTATGGCATCAATGCTATAGAGGCATGGAATTATAATATTGTGCCAGTGAATTTTCGTGGAGACAGTATGGTTTGTGCCCTGATAGATTTTTATTTTGACAGTAGTTTGCTCGATGTTCGCTATATTACCAATAAGAATGAAATTCCCTTCAACAATTTAGATGATGACAACAATGGATATGTAGATGATTATCAAGGATATAACGCAACTTTAAACTCAGGCAAAATCAATTCAATTCCTTATGAAACACATGGTAATGCAACTGCAAGCGTTTTAGGTGCCATAGCCAACAATGTTACTTTTGGTGTTGGGGTCGCTCCTAATGCATCAATTCTGCCTGTAGTCATTAACGGGCATGTATCTGATTTACTCAAAGGCTATCAATATGTCTATGATATGAGAAGAATATATGATTCTACCAACGGAGCGCAAGGTTTATATATTGTTACATTGAATGTATCTTTGGGCACTTCGGGAAAAGAGCAGGATCAACCTATTTGGTGTGCCATGCATGATCTTTTGGGTGAAATTGGAATTATCACCGTAGCCTCAGCAGAAAATAACTACTTTGACATTGACAAAATGGGATCACTTCCCGAAAGTTGTTCTAGTCCTTATCTCATCACGGTAGGTGGGGCAACGCCTTTTCGCAATTTCGATAGAACTAGTGCTTATGGAAAAGAAACAGTCGATGTACTGACCTATGGCTCTAGAGTTCAGGCTAGTGATGGGAGATTTTTTTATACTCATTCAGGAAATTCTTTTGGTGCCCCACAGGTCGCAGGCTTAATTTCCTTGATGTATAGCAATTTGACTAGATTGCCCATAGAAAGCATGAAAAGCAGAGATTTAGCCCTAAAACTAAAAGATATCATTTTACAAAACGGCTATTTCAAACCAAGTCTTCTCGATACGTGTAAAACAGGTCGAATTATTGAGTTTAATTCTATACTCAAAGCCACCAAAGAATTTACGGATAGTTACGCGCATTTGATCACTCCAGAAATCGAAAAGCAATCTTTAGAAATTGATTTTGATGAATCACAGATTAGATTTATGGGCATTAAATCAACAGTAGAAGTTCGAATATTTGATTTGATGGGAAGAAATATATATCAAGATAAAATCTCTATTGCTAAACCATTTATCGATATACAACGACGCGGAACTCTTCTCATAGAGGTAGATATGGGAAATGAATCCTTTAGAAAAAAAATTCATCGATAAATGTCTCATAACATAAAATGGGTTCTAAAAGAATTTGACAAGCAAAAATCTAGTTTGCTTCATAGTCAATTAAAAATTAATCCAATTTTCTGTGACTTATTGATTCAGAGAGGCATAGAGACTTATGACCAAGCCAAAAGTTTCTTTCGTCCTAGCCTAAATCAACTCTATGACCCATTTCTCATGAAAGATATGGACAAAGCAGTTTCAAGAATTCAGCAAGCTATTCTGCAAGGTCAGAAAATTTTGATCTATGGTGACTATGACGTAGATGGGACTACTTCGGTATCATTGGTATATTTATTTCTTAAAAAAATTTATAGCAAGCTTGATTTCTATATCCCTGATAGACACTCTGAGGGTTATGGGATATCATTACAAGGAATTCAATATGCTCAGAAAGAAGAAGCGTCTTTAATTATAGCGCTAGACTGTGGTATTACGGCAATTGAGCAGTCAAAACTCTGTAAGACTTATGGTATAGATCTAATTATTTGTGATCATCATAACCCTGGGCCAGAAATTCCAGATGCATATGCTATTCTAAATCCTAAACAGAATGATTGTAGTTATCCTTTCAAGGAGCTGAGTGGATGTGGAGTAGGCTATAAACTTATTTCTGGCTTTGCGCAAAAATTTGATATGGATTCGTTTAGTCATGAATCCTTACTTGATTTAGTAGCTGTTTCGATAGCTTCTGATATAGTGCCTATAGAAGATGAGAATAGAATTTTAGCTTATTTTGGCTTAAAAAAATTAAATGATAACCCTAGCTCAGGACTCAAAAAAATCATAGAAAATATTGGCTATTCAGATAAACTCATTACAATATCAAATATTGTATTTAGTATTGGCCCTCGTATTAATGCACCAGGAAGGGTCACACATGCTAAGGCGTCGGTAGAACTCCTGATTTCTGAAGATGAGCATGCCAATATTGGGCTATACAAAGATATAGACGTCCAAAACGAATCTAGACGTGCAGCTGATAAACAAATTACCTCTGAAGCCATAGAGTTATTTGATGAAAAATCACTGAATCATAAATCCTCAATTGTTTTAGCAAACAAGCATTGGCATAAGGGTGTAATCGGTATTGTCGCTTCTCGAATAGTCAGTCGATATTATAAACCAACTATTATTTTTACTGAGTCTGAACCAGGCTTCTTCGCAGGGTCGGCACGGTCAATAAAAGGATTCAATATTTATGAGGCACTCAAAGCATGTCAAAGCCATATCTTTCAATTTGGTGGTCATGATTTCGCTGCCGGGCTTACCATTAAAGCAGAAAATCTAAAAGAATTTATCGTAGATTTCGAATCCTATGCTGCCAAGCACATCACTGACGATATAAAATTTCCTAAAATTGAGCTCGATGCTTGTCTCGAATTAGAAAGAATAGATGATGATTTCTATAAGATTTTAGTAGAGTTCGAGCCATTTGGCCCCAAGAATATGAAGCCCATTTTTTATACCAAAATGGTTAAAACTACCAAAAAAAGTTATGTAATCAAGGATATGCATCTCAAACTAGAGTTAGAAAATCAAAACGGATATAAAATTAATGCCATTTTTTTTAATGCAGCTGAAGATTTTCCATTAGAAACTCTAGAAAATAGATGGCTTCATATCTGTTTTCATTTAGATAAGAATCAACTGAGAAATGAAATAAATGTTGAGTTAATGGATATCAAATTTGCTACATGATCAAACTCGAAACCAAAGGTCTAGTCAAACAATACGGAGAAAAAAAAGTGGTGAACGATGTATCTATAGAAGTATCGCAAGGTGAAATCGTTGGGCTGCTAGGGCCTAATGGTGCTGGAAAAACTACGACTTTCTATATGACTGTAGGACTTATCAAACCTGACCAAGGACGAGTACTCTATGAAAATCAGGAAATCACCAAACTTCCTATGTATAAACGAGCACAGCTTGGGATTGGTTATTTACCACAGGAACCATCAATTTTCAGAAAATTATCTGTAGAAAACAATATAATGGCCGTTCTGGAATTAGTAGAAAAAGATAAAGCCGTTCAAAAAAGACGATTAGAGGAAATCTTAGAAGAGTTTCGTCTGACTCATGTGCGAAAATCAATAGGCAATGTCTTATCTGGAGGCGAAAGAAGAAGGACTGAAGTCGCACGAGCCTTGGCTACTAACCCTAAGTTTATTTTACTCGATGAGCCTTTTGCGAACATTGACCCTATAGCTGTAGAAGATATCCAAGAAATTGTAATCCATTTAAAAAATAAAAATATTGGGGTACTCATCACAGACCATAATGTTCAAGAAACACTTTCTATAATTCATAGAGCTTATTTGCTTTTTGAAGGAAAAATTCTTAAAACAGGCACCGCAAGAGAACTTGCCGAGGACCCAGAAGTCAAAAGAGTTTATTTAGGACAAAATTTTGAATTTAAACCAAGGGCTTAAAATCTTCTAATCTACAATCTTACCACCTTTTAGCTTCTCTGTAAGGGCCAAGAATGCTTCTATCTCATTGTCTCTAAGTAGTTTGGCTTGAGATGGCCAGGTAGTCGGATCGTGAAAAGCAAACTTAGGACCTGAATTTCGCAACATTTCTTGAATTAAATTTGCGTCTGTTTTTGCTAAATCACTAAATGAGAAGATATTATTCTGATTTAGTATTTTCTGAATAGCAGGACCAATTCCTTCTACAAGCGTTAAATCGTTTTGCGTAAACGATTTTGGAAAACCTTTTATTGGTTTTTTAAGTTTAGTAATGTTTTTTTCATCTTCTTCAATTTTCACCATTTTGCTTTCGTCAACTTCAGCTTTTGGAAGTTCTAAATCTATAGAAGGATTTTGGTTATTTTCATCATGAATAGTCCCTTGAAAATCTTTAGGTTTTATGGATAAATCTTCTTTTATCTCGACCTTTGGTGTTGATATATCCGCATTTACATCGATTTTATTAGGCTGAATAGATACATCTTCTTTTATTTCTACTTTAGGCGTTGATAAGTCCGAATTTACATCGATTTTATTAGGCTGAATAGATACATCTTCTTTAATTTCTACTTTAGGCGTTGATAAATCCGCATTTACGTCAATTTTATTAGGCTGAATAGATACATCTTCTTTTATCTCTACTTTTGGCGTTGATATATCTGCTGTTACGTCAATTTTATCCGAATGAATAGATACATCTTCTTTTAACTCGACCTTTGGTGTTGATATATCTGCTGTTACGTCAATTTTATCCGAATGAATAGATACATCTTCTTTTATCTCTACTTTTGGCGTTGATAAATCAGCATTTACGTCTATGTTTTTAGTCTGTACCGATAAATCTTCTTTTAACTCGACCTTAGGCGTTGACAAAT
The DNA here is from genome assembly GCA_025455685.1 of Chitinophagales bacterium. Lineage (GTDB taxonomy): Bacteria > Bacteroidota > Bacteroidia > Chitinophagales > JADJOU01 > JALOMB01. Next base: position 14,984 of record JALOMB010000014.1, read on the forward strand.
CTGCAGTTACGTCTATGTTTTTACTCTGTACCGATAAATCTTCTTTTAATTCGACCTTAGGCGTTGACAAATCTGCAGTTACGTCTATGTTTTTACTCTGTACCGATAAATTATCATTTACCTTTACCGAAGGTGAATTAAAATCAATTTGATGAGACGAGTTTTGGTTTTTTATTTGTGCATTTGCAGCAACCTTGACATCTCTATCATCTAAGTCTACCTTAGGTTCGAACTTAAAAGCAGGAATATTTAACTGTTTTTCCAAATGCATCAAACGTGCATTAATTTCATCTAATCTATCTACAGAATCTTCCCCAGCTAGGTTTGAATTTAAAATAATTTCTCGTTTTCGAGTGTGACCGAGAAAATGTCGAAACAAAAAGCCGAGTAATGCCGCAATAAAAAGCATGAGAAAGATCTCGATAGAGGCATCTGTTCTATCGTATCTAGCCAAAACTGAGTTTTCGAAAATAGCGAGAAGTTTCATAAAATATGATTTAAAGAATTATTGAATTTTAATTTCTACCCTTCTGTTTTGTTTCAGGGCTGCACTCGTTTTGACCGCAGGTTGCTCATCACCTACAGAGGATATTGAGATTATGTCTGAGGATACACCATAGGATTGCATCTTAGACTTAAGATTTTCCGCTCTTTGATTGCTTAGCCATTTATTCGCGTTTTTATTCCCGGTTTTATCAGTATGACCTTCAAGCAAAACAGAAGCATTGGAATCTTTGATTGAAGCACAAAGCTCTTTTAATTTCTTTTCTTCCATAGGATTCAAAGAAACCTTGGTCGCATTATAGTCAAAATATATAGTCATAGCAACAGGAGCATTTAAGGGCTTCTGCAAAGAATCCTTTAGTTTGCTTTGACCTGAGCTGTCGAGATTCTTTTGGATAGCGGCTGAGTCAAGCATTTTAGATTCTATAGATTTCCAAGAAAATGCTACACTAGGATATACTAAGTCTTTTGAGATATAATGACCAATATTTATTGAATCCCAATTGATACAAGTAAATTTAGACTTGAAATATGTTAATCTTCGATACGTAATACTCGAATCCTCGCTGCTATCTCTATAAAATATCAAGGAATAACCTAGCATCGATTGATAAACCTGACACAAAGAATCTACGTTTATACGTTTGTCTAAAACTAAGGTGTCTGAGCCTTTTAAAAAACCAAAAGTGTCTGAGACTTCAGCCGTTAATATATTGTGGTCATTATTACACAAGCCTTTTATATTGCAGACGTAATAATTCCAACATAACGCAAAGAAAATCAACGTTAAGAGAAGCGTAATTTTTGCTTTGATATTCATAATGAGTCAAAGATTTATGCAAAGGTATAAAAATATTTTTAGAATGCCGTGAAATTGTTATTTTTGTTGCATTTAATATAAAAAAAAATAGCATTGACAATAGATATTTTATTACTTGGCAAGAGCCATCCCAATGAAATTAAGGATTTGAGTGCTTTTTATCTCAAAAAAATTTTACCTTTTTCACCCGTGAATATTGTAGAACTTAATCCTAAAAAAACTTTTAAAGAAGACCTGCTCAACAAAAATTATCACTGTGATTTAATCTTAGAAAAAATCAAACCAAAAGATTTTTTGGTTTTACTCGATGAAAATGGACAAATTTCTGATTCCAAAGCGTTTTCAAATTTACTTGACCTAAGAAGGCAACACATTGACAAAAATATACTGTTCGTAATCTGTGGGGCCTTTGGTGCTAATGACGCCTTGCGAAAAAGAGCAAATTATATCTTGTCTTTTGGGAAAATGACCTTGTCACACCAACTCATAAGACCGGTTTTGTTTGAACAAATCTATCGAGGTTTTAGTTTGATTTATAATCTAAAATATCATAATGAATAAGTTAAACTACGACGATTTCATAAAATCTAAGCTAAAAATTTCCCCTGAGGAGATTGAAAAACAATTGAATCATACAAAAATTAACCTATCTAAGTTACAAGCTTCGTTTGACCAAATCGAAGAAAGCTTTGACTGTCTAAGTTGTGCTCAATGCTGCAAACAAATCTCCCCAATACTCTATCCTGAAGATTTTGAGCCGATTGCGAAGCATTTCCCCAAGGAAAATATTTTTGATACACTTATAGAAATTGACCAGGAAGGAGACTTTGTATTTCGCTCGCAACCCTGCCCTTTGCTCGAGACGTGTAATGGCAAATGTAAGATATACGAAAATAAACCCATGAGCTGTAGTGATTTTCCTCATTTATACAACGTTTCTGAATACTTCGATTATGATGCCTTAATTCAAAACATTTCCATTTGCCCCATTGTATATTTCACCTCGGTAGATTATTTAGCATAAATTAAAATTTTTTCCTTGTTTTATATTTTTTTTTATATATTTGTATTTGGAAATATAAAATCATTTGATAAAATATAAAGTATATGAAACACTTATTTTTAATTTTAATTTTAAATAGCTTTCTATCGTTATCAGCGCAGCAAGCTAAGCCAAATTTCTGTGGTACAAAAGATACCGATATCGATATATGGCTCGCGAAACTAGATATGATAGGAGGTCGAGCATATTTAGACCCAAATAGAATTAAACAACGAGAAGATAATTTCTTTTGGGTGCCTATTCACTATCATGTTCTTAGAAAATCAGACGGTAGTGGTCAATATTATCAAGAATGGTTGCTACTCATGAATCAAGAACTTAATGACGCATATAGCTTTACAAATGTAAGATTCTTTATCGATAAGGTATCTTATCATAATACTGATACATATTACAATATCACTAATTCAACAGATGATGCCGTCAATAAACTTTTTGGCTCTACGACCGCTTGTAATGTTTTCTTGACCAATGACCCTGCTGGAAATTGTGGTTATACCCGTCGTCCTACAGTAACTGGAAAGCCAGAAGATCGATTCCCAATTTTTGTCGCAGCTTCTGCTACCAATACAAATTGTGCCCTTCCAAAAGGGAAAACCCTTATCCATGAAATGGGACATTGGTTAGATTTAGCGCATACCTTTTATGAGTGGGAAGGCAAAGCATTTCCTACTAATCCAGCAGATACTATAGTTTCTAGATTAAGAGAAAATGTAACGCGTAATCCAGATGATCCATGTTTCAATTGCTACACAACAGCAGATGGTTTTTGTGATACCGAAGCTGATTACACTTCAGGTAGATACAACTGTCCTTCTGGAAGAATTATTACAGATCCATGTGGTAGAACTTTTAGACAAGATGCAACTGGATGGAATACAATGAGTTATGCAGATGACGCTTGTATAGGCGCAGGTGTTAAAAGGGACAGTTCGTTTTCCCTCGAACAAGCTAGACATATGGATTTAGTTAGAAAATTCCCAGATAGAAGAGATTTAGATTTACTTCCTGATCCTAAAAACGTTGCAGCAGGAAGTGTACAAAACTTCATTCCTAAAAAAGGGGATATTTTACCTCGCTCAAAAGTACTGCTTACTTTTGATTCTGCAGAAGATGCAGAGATGTATTTGATATCTGTAATTTCAGGAACCACTTCTTTGAATATAAATTATAAGTTTCCGTCTGCCTCAGGCCAACAAACACTTTGGCGTAATTTGATAGTAGATACTATAGTGACTTCTAATTCCATAGAAATCGATGCAAGAAGATTTCCAAATAGTGATGTGTTTTATTATTGGAGGGTTATCCCTGTGACTAAAGCGAAGCAAGTCAAACTCGATGAATATGAAACTAATTATTTTAAACTAGCAAATTTTAGCTTTGGATTAGAAAAAAACAATGAGACCTGTACAGAAAAAAATGATGGTAAAATAAATTTCTTAAATACTAGTACCTTTAAATTCTTCTTAGACGGTAGTGAGGTTACTGATGGACTTGAAGGATTAGCGCCAAACATATATGAAATAGAGGTAAGAGATGCAAACAATCAAAAAGTAGCAACTCAATATGTAAGGATAAATGCCGCAGAAGCACCAAAAGTAGCGCTAAGAGTAGAAAATGGATTTGCTTATTTAGATATTCAAGGCGGAGCTCAACCTTATTCTATTAAATGGAATACTGGAGCTTCAGCACCTACAGTTAAGTTAACGAGTTCTTTGAATTCAGTAACAGTAACAGATGCAAATGAATGCTTTAAAAAAGTACTTACATTGAATACGGGTGGTATTGATGCAAATATTAAAGATTTACCTTTTATTACTTTCAAAAATCCAGCACCAATTAAAGAAAATTTAACCCTTGAGTTTGAATCTTTGCTTTTAGGAAAACAAAGCCATGTTCAGGTTCAAGACTTGCAAGGGAGAATTTTGGCCACACAAGACATTTCGATTAATTCTGTTCGTCAGCAACTCGATTGGAAAATTCAATCCGCAGGAATATACTTCTTGGTCGTTCAGGTCGAAGATAGTATTAAATCATATAAATTAATCGTACAAGAGTAGTTTGATATCATATGAAAAAAGGTCGAGTAAAACTCGACCTTTTTTTTTTGACTTAAAAAAAGAGGTTCATTAATGTTTTGGGTTTATTCGATTATTTTCAAATGTCCTGTTTTACTGAGTTCATTTACTTTTTTTAAAGTGTCAGCAAGAATGAGCATATAGCGGTTTTTGTGCGGAAAATTTCCTTTGAGCAATAGGTTAAGAAAAAGGATTAAAAAACTCTTCTGTCCAATAATGCCATTTGACAAGTCTTCGAAGTTGGCTCATACCAACGCATTTCGCAAACACCAAAAGCAAGTCGTTGTCAACGTGATTGTCATCAAAATTTAATGAAACTGTCAATAAAGACTTCTAAACGTTTTATCTAACTTTCATCAAGAAGTCTTTACTTGTTAGTTCGGTAAACTTACAATTTTAAACGGTTCTTTTGTAAGCTCGAGTGTCTTTCTAATCTTACAAAGTACGGTTAGGCACCCGCAAATTGCTTTTTGATAATATTGAGAGCAGAGCCTGCCTTAAACCATTCAATTTGCTGTTCATTATAGGAATGATTTACAAGGATTTCTTCAGTACTTCCGTCACTATGATTGAGGGTTAGGGTGAGTGGTGTACCTTTTTGAAAATTAGCTAAGTTTTTGATAGAAATCAAATCATCTTCTCTAATTTTATCATAGTCTGATTTGTCAGCAAAGGTAAGACCAAGCATTCCTTGCTTTTTTAGATTTGTCTCATGAATTCTAGCGAAGGATTTTACTAATACGACAGCGACTCCTAAATGCCTTGGTTGCATAGCTGCATGCTCTCTGGAAGAGCCTTCACCGTAGTTTTCATCACCTACGACGATGGTTTTAATCCCATTAGCTTTATAGGCTCTCTGGACTTTGGGCACTTCGTCATAACTTCCTGTCAATAGATTCTTCACAGAGTTCGTTTTATCATTAAATGCATTGGTGGCACCAATAAGCAAATTATTAGAGATATTATCTAAATGTCCTCTATATTTGAGCCATGGGCCGGCCATAGAGATATGATCTGTGGTACATTTTCCTTTGGCTTTGATAAGCAATCTCATATCTACAAGATCATGACCATCCCAAGGCTCAAATGGCTCTAGAAGTTGAAGTCTATCTGAATCAGGATTTACTTTGACTTCAATTGTGCTGCCATCTGCTACAGGTTCTTGATAGCCAGAATCAGCAACATCAAAACCTTTTGGAGGAAGCTCTAGACCTGTAGGTTCATCTAGTTTTACCTGCTCACCTTTGTCATTAGTAAGTGTATCGGTGATAGGATTGAAGTCTAAACGCCCTGAAATTGCAATAGCTGCTACCATTTCTGGAGAAGAAACGAAAGCATGTGTATTAGGATTTCCATCAGCTCTTTTAGCGAAATTCCTATTAAAAGAATGAATAATGCTATTCTTTGGTGCATTTTTTGGGTCAGAATACCTTGCCCACTGACCAATACAAGGGCCACAAGCATTTGTAAAAATGGTAGCGTCTAACTTTTGAAAGATTTCAAGATACCCATCTCGCTCTGCTGTATAACGAACCTGCTCAGAGCCAGGATTTATGCCAAATTTTGCTTTGGTTTTCAAACCTTTGTCTAAGGCTTGTTTGGCTACAGAAGCAGCACGAGACAAGTCTTCGTAAGATGAGTTGGTACAACTTCCAATGAGACCCCATTCTACTTCTATCGGCCAGTTATTTTCTGTTGCGGCTTTATTCATATCTCCTACTACAGTGACTAAATCAGGCGTAAACGGACCATTTAAGTGTGGCTTAAGTTCATCTAAATTAATTTCTATGACTTGGTCAAAGTATTTTTCTGGATTAGCATATACTTCGTCGTCTCCTGTGAGGTGTGCTTTTATATTATTGGCGAGGTCTGCTACTTCTGCTCTTCCTGTAGCCCTTAGATAGCGCTCCATACTCTCATCGTATCCAAAAGTTGATGTAGTCGCGCCAATTTCAGCACCCATATTACAAATTGTACCTTTGCCCGTACAAGATATTGTCTTAGCACCTTCCCCAAAGTATTCTACGATTGCACCGGTACCACCTTTTACAGTTAGAATTCCGGCAACTTTAAGAATGACATCTTTTGGACTAGACCATCCTGATAGTTTACCAGTTAGTTTTACTCCGATGAGTTTAGGAAATTTAAGCTCCCATGGTAAACCTGCCATTACATCTACTGCATCAGCACCCCCTACTCCAATAGCGACCATGCCTAAACCGCCTGCATTAACCGTATGACTGTCTGTACCTATCATCATACCACCTGGAAAAGCATAGTTTTCCAATACTACTTGGTGGATGATCCCTGCTCCAGGCTTCCAAAAACCTATGCCGTATTTGTTTGAAACTGACTCTAGAAAATTATATACTTCATTGCTTGTGTTTAATGACTCTTGTAGGTCTTTTTCTGCACCTAACTTAGCTTGGATGAGGTGATCGCAATGCACTGTACTAGGTACGGCTGCTCTCTTTCGTCCTGAAGTCATAAACTGAAGTAAAGCCATTTGAGCCGTAGCATCTTGCATAGCAACTCTATCAGGTGCGAAATCAACATAGCTACCGCCTCTTACGAAGTTTTCCACCTTTTGGTCTGCATGTAAATGAGCATAGAGAATTTTTTCACTTAAAGTAAGTGGCTTGCCTACTACTTTTCTAGCTTCCTCTATCTTAGAAGACATGTGTTGATACACATTCTTGATCATGTCTAAATCAAATACCATAATGCTATAATTTATAATTAAATATTAAAAAATTCGAGGCAAATATAGCAATTTTACTTCAAAAACCAAGAATTATTATATTATATTATCGGTATTCGATTTAGGTATAGCTGAAGCAGGGGTTTAGAAATCTTATGTTCTAAAATAGCCCTGAAGCGGCTCTTCTAGAAATTTTTAGGCTAGTTTAGGTCATACGAGGTTGTACCTAGCCTTTTATATTTCTTTTAAGGGTATTTCTAAATTTTTAGCTAATTTGAAAATGTCTTGTTTCATTTGTTTTTTTATTAGTATTAAATTGTATCTATCAAAACCACCATCTAATTGCAAAAGGCATAAATTATTTTCTGCTAAATGAGCATTTATTTCATTTAAGTTCGAAAAATTAGCTACTTGTATTCCAGTATTTTCGAAAATAAAATGAATCAAGCCGTCCATATCAATTTTCCAGTCATCTTCATAATTTAAAACATGATGTCTAAAAAATTCATAGTTAATTCTATCTAAATCTTCTAAGGTGTCTTCAATTTCCGATGCTTCTAAATATCCATTATCTTCCAACCAAAGTAGGAATTTTTTTGGCTTTTGTAGGGTTGTAGAATAAAGCCTTTTTAAATCGAGCATTTCTTTTTCTTCTAATGTAGGTAGTAAATTTTCTAACAAAATTCGTATGGAATCTATATGTTTTAATTTTTCCTTTTTGTCATTCAATTTAGTCAAATTTTCTTCTAATATTTCAGTAAGATATTCTTCAATCAAGATTCTTTCTTTCGTTTCAAATGATTCAAGTAGTTTGAATTCAGAAATATGGTATATAAATTCTATATATTCCTTGGATAAATAGCATAAAACCTTATTCTGATTGTTTTTTAAAGGTAATATGCTTACGGTTAAATAATCCTCTTTTAAATCGTGGGGCTGATAAAAGTCTGAAAGTTTAATTATGATGGAAAAGAAACGATAAGATTTTGAATTCACCAAATCTTTGTATTCATTTTCTGCAACCTTAGCTTTTTGCATAAGTTCTATTAGGGGTGTCAATGCATTATCAGCGTCATCGAAATTCCCAAAGAAAGGATAATTTTTATGTAAATCTTTTGGAAAATTCCAATACGTAATATGAATTAAAGGCGATATGGCATTTTTAACATAGATATCAGAAGGGCCAAGGAATGATTTTTTATTTTGATGAAAATAGAAGATCAAATTTTCTATTTGTTGTTGTAAATGATTCATTTGTAATGGGCTGTTTATGGTTTTAAACATTATTTTAATGCCTCTTGAAGCATTTCTATCTCATCATATCCGTATAACTTAGCTAATCGAAGAAATCTAGCGCTTTGAGCTACATTATTTTTATCATGATAATGCTTGGCTAACATCGCAAAACCTTCTATATGCATGGTATTGCTTAGCATAATTACGGCTTCAAGGTAGTTTCTTTCGGCGACATTCCGCAAATTGACATCTGACTGATTCAAAGATTGTTTGTATTTATATTCTAGCAATTTCACACGATCATAAAGCGCAATATAAATATTCTTAAAGGCAAAAGGTTGATTTTTAGTCAAAATTACATCAATTTGACTCGTGTCAAAATTCCTAGTAAAAGCATTAAAATAAAACCCTACCGAATCTTGATAGTCCCGAATTATCTTAAAAACTTTTTCCGTGGACAATTGAAACATACCTGATTGATAACTAAATTTCAAGGTGTCTTCAGGATTCACTGGCTCATCTGGCTTATAGGGGAAATACAAGGTAAAACCAAAATCCTTTTCATGAAGCAAAGGCGATTTTTTGGTTGTGTCCAAATAAAGAATCTGCGCAGATTTAGGGTCTAGATTCTGAGGATTGGGAAGATAAATGAGGAAATTATCTCCAAGTTTGAAATTTAGGGTCATTTTAGGCAAAATTACATATACATCTCTTGCGAAAACATAATAGTTGCCTAACGTTTTCTGATTGATTCTGACATAACCAAGTTCGTCGAAATCAATTTGCTGAAAATAGGTGGGTTTTTGGTTTTTCTTTTTTTGCTCCGCATGATAAGAGCCTATTATCATGTATTCTTGGGCTACAATATAAGCTTTGATTTGTAAACAAAGTACAAAGAGAACAAAAATCGGTTTTTTTAGTTTCATAAATAACTATTAGATGAAAAAATCTTGTGCAAGTTTACAAAAACTTTTTCCACTTATAAAATTATTTTTATTTTTACCTCAATCTATGAAATTCTACAGGTATTTTATTGTTTATTTTGGCTTGCTTATAGGTCAAATTTTAAGTGTTCTCATTGAATCTAGTCAAGGAAACTATATCCTTAAGCCTGCTTTGATGATCGTCTTAGGATTATTTTATACCTTTCAAGCCAAGCGTCTTCATTATGGCATCTTAGCAGGCTTGTTCTTTTCTTGGTTAGGGGATATTTTGCTCATGGGTAATGAGGAAATATTTTTTTTATCTGGTATTGGTTGCTTCCTTTTAGCCCAACTCAGTTATTTTTTTAGTTTTAAGAAATGGGTATCATGGCAAATAATAAGTATCGTATTGATGATAACCTTAACTTTTGGTTTTTATTTTGGGTATATATATCCTTTTGTGTCCGATCGTACTTTATCCCATATTATTGGGCTATATGTAAGTGCTATTACGGCTATGGGTATCGCAGCATTGAGCATGGTGCCTAGAAATAATTTCATTGCTCTTGGGGCTTTATTGTTTATTTTATCTGATGCTTTGATAGCTTGGGATAAATTCAATTCACCTATACGCTTGTCGCCTCTTTGGATTATGAGCACCTATGGTATCGCTCAGTGGCTAATTGTTTTCGGTGCGAAAACAGATCATTCCAATCGATTTTAAGTTTTATGGACTAAAAGATTTTTTTTCTGTATTTTTGCAAAAATTTTTTTTTGTAAAAAATGAATCAAAGACCCGAAAAATCTATATATCCTGAGTTGAACATAAATCAGCTTCAGCAGATAGAAGCTGATATCCTTAAATTTTGGAAGGACAAGGCCATTTTTCAGAAGTCTTTGGACTCAAAAGAACCTGATAATCGATTTAATTTTTATGAAGGTCCCCCTTCTGCAAATGGAATGCCTGGAATTCATCATGTAGTAGGTAGAACATATAAAGATTTATTTTGTCGTTATAAATCATTACAAGGCTTCGCTGTCCCTCGAAAAGGAGGATGGGATACACATGGACTTCCAATTGAGCTTCAAGTAGAAAAAAAACTTCAAATAACTAAAGAAGATATTGGCAAAAAAATATCTATCGAAGATTATAATCAAGCCTGCAAAGAAACGGTTCTAGAATTTCAGCATGTATGGGAATCTTTGACCGAACAAATGGGTTATTGGTTAGACCTTGAAAATCCTTATATTACTTACAAGAATGAATACATTGAATCTGTTTGGCACATTGTCAAGGAAATAGCTAATAAAAACTTAATTTATAGAGGCTATACGATTCAGCCTTATTCACCTGCAGCAGGTACCGGTTTAAGCACGCATGAACTCAATCAGCCAGGAGCCTACAAAGAAGTGTCAGACACGACTGCTGTTGCTTGTTTTGAAATCTTAGAAATTGATAAAGTCAACGCTGCTTTTGGGATATCTATTGAAAAAGCCTTTTTTTTAGCCTGGACGACTACTCCATGGACTTTACCCGCAAATACCGCCCTTGCCTTAGGTCCTGAGATTAACTATAGCATAGTCAAATCACTTAATCCTTATACCAAAGAAGTCCAACACTATATTTTAGCCACTGATTTAATCGAGCAATGGTTTGACGCAAAGCATCTTCTGGAAAAAGACAAGAATTTAGAAGAAAAAGAATACCTCGTCTTAGCTCAGACCAAAGGAAAACAATTGTCACAAATCGCTTATCATCAGCTCATGCCTTTTGAAGCTAATGCCCCTCAAAAGATTAATGGAGCCTGTTTTCATACTATTTTAGGTCAATTTGTCACCACTACAGACGGTACGGGAATAGTTCATATAGCGCCTTCTTTTGGTGCTGACGATAGAAAGGTAGCCAACGAAAATGGTATTGGAGAACTCAAGCTGGTAGATTTATCAGGGAAGTTTATTGATGGTTTAGATTGGCTCAGTGGTCGATATGTCAAAGACTATAAAGATGAGCAGGATTATAAAGCTCCCGACATAGATATAGTGATTTCCCTTAAAACGCAAGGTAAGGCTTTTAATGTAAAGAAATACATACATAGCTATCCGCATTGCTGGCGAACTGACAAACCCATTATATATTATCCCTTAGATGCTTGGTTTATTCGGACAAGTCAGATTAAATCACAACTCATCAACAATAATCATAAGATTAATTGGTATCCTGAATCTACAGGAAGTGGTCGCTTCGGACAATGGTTAGAAAATATTCAGGATTGGAATTTCTCTAGAAGTCGTTTCTGGGGCATACCAATACCAATTTGGATCGATGAATCTCAGGAAAACTTCATGACTATAGGCTCTATTTCCGAGCTTAAAGCCTTGATAGAAGAAAGTCTGTCCTCAAATCTTCTCAATGAAACAGAAAAGCAAGACAACCGTAAATTTTTAGACAAACTACATAGCGCTGACATAGATTTACATAAACCTTATATAGACTGGGTTACTTTGGTTCAAGGGGACAAGAAATATAAGCGAGTATCTGATGTGCTCGACGTATGGTTTGATAGCGGCGCAATGCCGTATGCACAGCATCATTATCCATTTTCTATGGATGATGCTAATTTGCAAAAATTTTTTCCAGCTGACTTTATCGCAGAGGGCGTAGATCAGACTAGAGGCTGGTTTTATACCCTTCATGTACTCTCTACGATACTCTTTGATACGCCTGCATATAAAAACGTAATTTCCAATGGATTGCTGCTCGATAGTCAAGGAGAGAAAATGTCAAAACGAAAAGGCAATGTCGTAGATCCATTCAAAGCAATTGAAACTTATGGTGCTGATAGTTTAAGGTGGTATATCGTGAGTAATTCAGCGCCTTGGGAAAATATTAAGTTTGATTTAAAAGGGGTAGAAGAAACGAAAAGAAAATTCTTTGGAACTTTAGTCAATACATACTCCTTTTTCACGCTGTATGCTAATCTAGATCAATTCATATACGAAGAAAATGAGTTTAAACCTACCCACGAACTAGACCGATGGATCCTCTCTAAATTAAATTCTTTGATCCTTGAAGTAGCATCTCATCTAGATGATTATGATTCCTTCAAAGCAATCCGAGCTATTCAGAACTACCTCGATAGACATTTATCTAATTGGTATGTCCGACTCTCTAGAAGGCGATTTTGGAAAAACTACGAGACGCAAGATAAAATAGATGCTTATCAGACGCTTTATCTTAATTTGGTCACTCTAAGTCAAATAATGAGCCCCTTTGCACCATTTCTGAGTGATTGGCTCTATATAAATCTTACCAAATCTCATCATCAAGTAGCTAAAAGAAATACTAATTACACGCTAGAATCTGTTCATTTGAGCAATTACCCAAAAGCAAATCTCGATTTGATAGATTTAGAACTGGAAAAAACAGTTGATATGGCTCAGAATATTTGTTCGCTTGGTTTAAGTCTAAGAAAAAAAGAAAAAATAAAAGTTCGTCAGCCCCTAAATAAAATCCTTATCCCAATTCTCAAAGAAGAAGATGAAGCCCTTATCCGAAAAATAGAAGCCCTAGTAAAAGCGGAACTCAATATTAAAACTATTGACATCGTACCCCCAAATTCTGGTCTATTTCAAAAAAAAGCTAAACCAAAATTCAAAGAACTCGGTAAAATCTTAGGCAAAGATATGGGTAAAGCCCAAGAAATAATCCAAGCTTGGACGACAGAAGAGATTTCTAAAATAGAAACTATGTCTGAATTCGACCTCGATGTCAACGGAAAAACCTATCGAATTCATAGTGCTCAAATTGAAATTCTGACCGATGATATGCCTGGTTTTACGGTAGCTAGAGATCAAGGAATAACGATAGCTTTGGATCTTACTTTGGATCAAAGCTTGATAGAAGAAGGTATCGCTAGAGAACTCGTCAATAGAATTCAAAACTTCCGTAAGGAGGCTCAATTTGAAGTGACAGACCGAATCAACATCACCTTAGATACTATAGGAAATACTGAATTTGATAAGGCCATCGAGACTTATCGCACCTATATAATGGAAGAGGTTTTGGCAGACAATTTGAGTATGACTGCCTTACCTAAGGATAGTGAATCTATAGATATTAATGACATTTATATTAACTGGAAAATTTTTAAAATTTAAAAATTATGAGTCGAAAAATAACAAAAAGAGTCGAAAAGATCAAAAGCAAAATGAAAGATATTTTAATCGACAAACAATCAAATGACGAACTTGATAAAGAAATTGATAAAATCAATATCAAAATAGGAATGACTCGCTACTCTGATGAAGAATTGGCTATGTTTAAAGAATTAATCCTGAAGAAAATTTTAGAAGCTCGTGAAACCTTAGATTTTTACAAGGATGAACTCAATAATGAAGCCTTGATTCTCGGAGATAAAATTAGCAGCATGGAAGAAGGAGGCTTTAGTAATAGAAATGAGGCTTTTTCACAAAAAATACATAGACAAGAGAAATTTATCAATAATCTTGAAAACGCCTTGATTCGTATCGAAAATAAAACTTATGGTATTTGTAGATTAACCGGGGAACTTATAGACAAGAAGAGATTGCTCGCTACACCTCATGCCACTACCTCCATAGATGCTAAGTTAAATGCTGATAAGAAATAATATGGGCTATAACTTAAGAGTATTGTTTTATTTTTCAATAGTATTGTTGTTGGTTTTTTTAGATCAATGGACTAAAATCTATATTAAGACTAATTTCTATTTAGGTCAGGAACTCATTATAATTCCAAATATTTTCAAACTTTGGTTTACCGAAAATCCTGGTGCTGCCTTCGGTACGGAAATTGGTGGCGTTTGGGGAAAATACCTTTTATCTACTTTTAGGCTCTTATTTTCTGGTTTTTTTGTTTATTATCTCTATTTCAACATTAGAGAAAACAATAAGTTTTATATCTGGGCATGTTTACTTCTTTTATCAGGAGCAATTGGCAATTCTATTGACGGTTTGCTTTATGGCGCTATATTTAGCGAATCCAATCCATTTACACAGAATGTAGCTCATTTTACTCCTTTCTTAAAGGGTTATGCGCCGCTTCTCCAAGGTAAAGTAGTGGATATGTTGAGTTTTCCGATTATCGATACTATTCTGCCGGAATGGGTCCCTTATTGGGGTGGACAGCGGTTTACATTCTTTGATCCTATTTTTAATCTTGCCGATTCGTTTATTTCTATTGCGTTTGTTTTGTTTTTATTAGCAATGATGTTTCCGCAAAAGAAATCATAATTTGGGATATCGCTCCGGTCGGATTTGACTGATAAACTTATAGTTAACGGAATTCTTCTCTGTATCTGATGGGTAATAAAACTGAGGATTTTTAAGCGCTTCTGGCAAATAAACTTGGTCGATATAATGATTTGGGTAATTATGGGGATAAAGATAATTCTGTCCATAGCCTATGTCCTTCATGAGTTTGGTAGGTGCGTTTCTCAAATGCAAATCTGGCATTACTTCTGGTTGGGCTTTTGCTAATTCAATCGCTTTATCTATAGCTAAATAGGCTGAATTAGATTTAGGACTCGTCGCTAGATAAATTACTGCTTGAGATAGAATAATTCTACTTTCTGGCCAGCCTACTTGACTGACCGCCTGCATTGCCGCATTGGCTAAAAGCAAGGCATTCGGATTAGCTAAGCCGACATCTTCACTTGCAAAAATTATCATTCTTCTCGTGATAAACTCTGGCTTTTCTCCGGAAACAATCAATTTAGCCAACCAAAATAAAGCAGCATCAGGGTCAGAGCCACGCATGGATTTGATAAAAGCACTGATAATGTCATAATGAAACTCTGAATTCTTGTCATATTTAGGCAAATTGCTTATTTGGAGGCTTTCCAAAGCGTTGTCTGTGAGTTTGTAGTCAAATTTTTCTGCATGTATTGCGAAAATTTCTAATAGATTTAGCGCTCTCCTTGCATCTTGCTGCGCTAGGGCCAATAAGCCTCTCGTTTCTTTGATTTCTATAGGAAATTGTTTTAAATATTCATCATTATTCAAAGCATTTTGAATAATGTTTAGGATGTTATCATCGCTTAAAGGCTCGAGCTGATAAACTTGACATCTACTGAGCAAGGCATTATTGACTTCAAAAGAAGGGTTTTCGGTTGTGGCACAAATCAAAGTTATGACACCTGCTTCGACAGCTTTGAGCAAAGCGTCTTGTTGGGTTTTATTAAACCGATGAATCTCATCGATAAACAAAATACTCGGATTGGTTTGTGAAGCTTCTATGACTTCTTTTAGCTGCTTAATCCCTGAATCTACTGCCGAAAGACTATAAAAAGTCCTTTTTAGTGCATTCGCGATGAGCAAAGCCAAGGTAGTCTTCCCTACTCCTGGATTACCCCAAAAAATCATAGATGGACATTGTCCTTGAGCTATCATTTGACGTATTATCCCGTCTTCTCCGATTAATTTATCCTGACCTACAAATTCTGAAAGGTTTTTTGGGCGCATTCGAGATGCTAAAGGCACATTCATAAGTTATAAATCAATGATAAGTTTTTCTATTACTGCGTATGTCTCAGGAAATACAGACCTAGCTTCTCTTAAAAGCGCATCAGAATTCAAATACCTCGATGAAAAATGACCAATATACAAGGTACTCACTTCAGCTTTCAGCGCTATCGTAGCAGCTTCTAGGGCTGTGGTGTGTTTGGTTTCTATAGCGCGGTGTTTGAGCTCATGTAGAAAAGTAGCTTCGTGGTATAGGGTTTGATATGCTTTTATTTTCGGGATAATCGGCTCAAAATACTCTGTATCCGTTACATATACATATTTTTTTCTAGTTTCTTTTGGCAAAATTACATCTTCTGCCCGTAGGATTTGACCCTCGATTTCAATTTCTTTTACGCCTTTTTGGATTTGAATAAAATGATCACGAGATAAAGGCAAATCTTTGATTTTATCTTTGTCAAAACGAATATCATCTATAATTTCATCAACCAAGAATCCAAATGACGGGATTTTATGACTTAATTCTATCGGCTTAATCCCTATATTGTCGATCCTAAAAGCTTGTTTATCGATATAATCTTCGATTTCTAAAATCTCTAAGTCAAATGAAAAACGAGATTGTGACAATTCTAAATTCAATTCAATATATTCCTGTATTCCCTTAGGGGCTAGGATGATCATAGATTCTTTTCGTTTATTGAGACTCATCGTAGTGAGCAAACCCATTAATCCATAAAAATGATCGCCGTGGAAATGCGAAATACAAATCGCTTTAATCTTTTGGTATTTAAGTCCATAAGTCGTTAATCGAAATAACGTGGCTTCAGAACAGTCTAACAAAATACTACCACTTCCCAAATCGAGGTATTGAGCAGAGGGATATCTCCCATTAAAATACTGGGCGCTATTGCTGCCTAATACATGAACTTTGAGGGTACTCATTTATCTTTTATATTCCAAAATGCATCGTGAAGAATGGCCAAGGTAAAATTTGATTATCCGTGGAATTCGTTTTGATTAAATTGACTTTGATTCCTGTAATCGCAAATGATCTTTCGCCAAGCTGTACCGTATATCCTGCCCCTACAAATGCATTTATCTCTATACTATTTAAGTCAACTCTTCTT
The DNA here is from genome assembly GCA_025455685.1 of Chitinophagales bacterium. Taxonomy (GTDB): domain Bacteria; phylum Bacteroidota; class Bacteroidia; order Chitinophagales; family JADJOU01; genus JALOMB01. Next base: position 31,937 of record JALOMB010000014.1, read on the forward strand.
CTCGTATCTTTAAATGAATTATACATACCATAAGCCTCGAACTGAAGCACCAAAGGCTGAAAAGGATAAATTCTAAAAACAGGACCAGCGTATGCGGTATGACTATTAAATTGTCCAAAATTTCCGATATAGGTATAGCCTGTGCCGATACCCGCTTCAAAATTAGGGGAAAGCATATAGGTAAATTGAGGGGTAATAGAAGCATAGAGATTGGAGCGACCAAAGACATCTGTACTGCTAAAGAGATTAAACCCAAAGCCAAGTCTAAAGTTTTCTCTAAAGTAATTGGGTTCCTCTTTCTTTTCAGAAGTAATCTTAATGGTTTTCATCCCTTCCAATGATTCTGGAGTCGGTTTGACTTTTTTCTTTTCATTGAGACTTCCTTTGTCTTCATATTCTTCTTGTGCCGTCATACTATAGGTTACAATAAAAATAGCAACTGATAAAAGAAGTTTATAAAATGATTTCATAGATTAATCTTTTGACTTGATAAAATTTTTCATGAAGCAAATTTGCATTTTTTTTCTTAAATTTGTGGGAATTTCTTATGAAAATTATATATTTTTTGGTTATTTTTTCTATAATGTCTCTAAATGCGCAGCATTTATGGATTGAAAACAAAGGACAATATCCTGCTAAGGTCATTGCTTCAATGGATATGAAAGGACAAAAGATTTTTTTGGAAAAAGGCAGACTGGTATTTCATCAATATGAAAATATAGATAAACATGATAAACTAATAGAAGATTCCATAAAATGTCATGCCTATAGCCTAAACTGGCTTAATCATACCATGACGCAAAACATTTCTTGGCATCAGCGAGATTCTGGTTTGTATCATTTCTATCTCGGAAAAGATACGAGTAAATGGGCGTCTAATTGTCGTGCATTCCAAAAAATAAAAGTCTCAAACTTATATCCAGGTGTGGATTTAGAACTCTTCGGCACGCCAAACGGTCTAAAATACCAATATATCGTCGCCCCTAACACAGATATCAGCCAAATTCAAATAGAATTCAAAGATATCAAAAAAGTCTTGATCAACGAACAAGGCTCTTTGCTGGTGCAGACCACACTAGGTGTGAACTTCGACGATAAACCTATGGCATTTCTCAAGGAAACTAAGGAGCAAATACCTATTTCATTTGCGCTTAGAAAAAATCAAGTATTCTTTGATTTAGCTCAATCCTCCTTTTCGGATACCTTGTATATCGATCCAGAAATAATCTTTAGTTCCTTTACAGGAAGTTCCGCTGATAATTTTGGTACGACTGCGACTTATGATGCCGAAGAAAATCTCTATGGCTCAGGTACGGTGTTTAATATTGGCTATCCTATTACTACAGGGGCATACAGGACTGGTTTTTCTGGAAAGAGTGTCATAGGTGTATCTAAATTTGACAAAACCGGTCGATTCTTTCATTATAGTGCTCAAATTGGCGGAAATGGCTCTGATGTGCCAAACAGCATTTATGTCAATAAAAAAAATGAGTTGCTCATTTTTGGCGTTACAAGTTCCTCAGACTATCCTACGACAGCATCTGCGGTAATGACCAATCAGCCTGCCCTACAGACAGGCTCTGCTTCTTTTACTTCAGGCTATGGCGTTAATTTCGAGCGTAGCGCTGATATCATCGTTTCTAAACTTAGTGCCAATGGTTCTCAATTGCTCGCAAGCACCTATTATGGGGGAAATGGCATGGAAGGACTTTCGGACTTCACGGATTTGGTTAGGTGCTATGGCGATCATTTCCGAGGAAAAATCGAAGAAAATTCCCTTGGACATATCGTCGTAGGCAGCTGCACCAACTCTACCAACCTACCCTATATCAATGGATTTCAAAAAACAAATGGTGGCGGTTGGGATGGATTGCTCTTGACTTTTAATTCGGATTTGTCTCAAGTACTCTATGGCAGCTACTATGGCGGTAGTCAAAACGACATCATCAACGATATCTCGCTTAATCAAAGCAATGAAGTCTATGCTACAGGCGTGAGTCGTTCTACCAATCTCCAAGGAATTAACGGATTTGACCCTACGCCAAAAGGAGGAAATGATGGATTTGTCGTCAAGTTTTCCGCTGATTTCAATAATATTCCTAATGGAACTTATGTCTCTACGGCTAACTATGATAATATTTATCTCATTTCTTATAGTCCATTTACCAATTCCGTCTTCATCGCAGGCCAAACAGACCATAATTTGAGCAATTATTATATACTAAATTCAAATTTTCCTTCCCAAAATAAAGGTCAATTCATTATGGAACTTTCTGAAAATCTGTCAACCAAAGTCAGATCAATGGCCTTTGGTACTGAGGATAGATATCCTGACCTAGTTTTCACATCATTTCGCGTAGATGACTGCAAAAATATAAATCTCGCAGCATATAGCTTTGGAGAATTCAAAGACAATAACGGTGTGGACCAAGCTATGAATGCCACTGGACTTCCTACCACCCTTGATGCGCTTTTTCCTAATGTATTAGCAAGTAATGGCAATGCTTTTTATTTCATGATCATAGAGCAAAATATGAATAGTTTGAAATACGGTAGTTTTTTCGGCGCTCAGAATAGTACGCTTCATGTCGATGGAGGCACTTCTCGCTTCGATGAAAAAGGAATTCTATATCAAGCCGTTTGTGCTGCTTGCTCCAATAGTTCATTTCCCATTTATGTTAACGATAAATCTGTGGTATCGAGTACCCGAAACTCTAATAACTGCAATTTAGGTGTGATTAAATTTAATTTTACCATTCGCCCTAAAGCAAGATTTGAAATCGATTTAGATTGTCAAGGAGGTATTACTAACCTTTTGGATTATGACTCTACTCAGAATAATGCCAAGTCATTATGGCTAATCAACGACAGTATTCGTTATAATTCCCATAAAATATACCATAGATTTAGTAAGACTGGCTCTCAAAAGATTCAACATATACTCTCTATTGCCAATGGTGAATGTATCGTCTATGATACATTTACTCGATTTGTATTCGTTCCGAATGGGGACACGGTTATCCTAGATACAATTTATAACTGTACCGTCAATCTAGAAATAGGTCTTACCGACACCCTAAACTTTCCTAAACCTTATACGACTTCCTGGTATCCCAATAAAAACTTGGTGTCAATCAGCCCTAACCGTGCAGTAGTGTCACCCAAAGAATCGATTGATTACATCATGACTTTAAATATAGATAACTGCTTGATGCACTATAAATTCCCAATTGCTAAATTTGGATTTGAGTATGAACTCATTCAAACGGAAAATAAATGCCTCCAAGATACGGTGAAGCTAGTTGGACAATCACACGCCAATAAAATCTTCGAATACAAACCAAAAAACACCTACTTTGTAGCACTAAACGATACGACAATGCTTATTCGAATTGATTCCCCACATTGGTTTAACTATATAATCAAAGATACCATAACGGGCTGTAGCTATGAAAATGAGATTTATCTTACTGTGGATTCCAGCCTTAGAGATAGACAAATCTCAGCGGATCCAGACACTATAGCGTTTAGAAGTATCTCAAACCTTTCTATTCTTAGTCCTGCAGCAGTTTCCTTTCTCTGGTCAGAAGATTCTACACTAAGCGCCCTCAATACTCAGTTCCCTCAAGCCAGTCCACTTGAAGAAACTATGTATTATGTAACCCTTACTAATGCCAAAGGGTGTCAAGATCTGGACTCAATTAAGGTATATGTATATTACGAAGTCTGTGATGACCCTGAAGTGTTTATCCCCAATACCTTTACCCCAAATCAAGACGGACAAAACGATATTTTTCAAATTCGAGGCGACAATTTAACATCAACCTATCTTATGGTTTATGATAAATGGGGACAAAAGGTTTTTGAAAGCGGTGGAGAAATCACGGGTTGGGATGGTACATTTCAAGGTAAATATTTACCAAATGGAGTATATTACTACTATGCAGCGTATAGTTGCTATGGCAATAGGAAAAACGCTAAAAAAGGAACTATAATGCTCATCAAATGAGGCAAATGATTATTTTGATTTTGGGAATGCAGTCACTATT
>JALOMB010000069.1 GCA_025455685.1 Chitinophagales bacterium
TTCAGCAGGATTGGCGGATAGTGGCTATTACTATGCGGTATATAGTCCTAAGAGTCCATGTGCTGTAGTAAATTCGGATACGATACAGGTTAATGTAACGCCACAGCCTAGAGTAAGTGGATTACCTACGAACTTAACGGTCTGTGAGGGTAGTGCTGCTAATTTTATTGCGGGTGCTACAGAGGTTACGGGCTATAACTGGTTTAAATCGGGTACGAATTTGACTACGAATAATGTAACGAGTGCTACTTTGGCGAGTGCGAGTACGAATGACTTGACATTCCCTGCGACACAGTTGACGGATAGTGGTTATTACCGAGTGAAATTATTGAGTTTGTCTCCTTGTGCGGATAGCTTTTTGGATAGTGTTAAGTTGACGGTACAAGGCAAGCCGAGATTTTTGAGTACTTTGGTAGATACGGGTGCATGTAGACGAATAAACTATTGACGATAAATAACTTTAGTGAGTCAGATACTGGTGTTTACCGATTGGTGGTTACGGGAATTGCGCCGTGTACGATGGATAGTGTAGAAGCTAGAATAGACTTGACGCCGCGAGCTAAATTGAATGCGAGTTTATTGAGTCCTACGAGCAGAACGGTATGTTTTGGGGATAGTATTCGCTGGACTGCAGGCGGTGAGGATATCATGAATTATACATGGTCATTGAATGGAAATGTGTTGCCACAGACGGATAGCTTCTTGAATATCCCGAGTGCACAGTATGGTCAGGCAGGTACCTATCGAGTGATAGCGAATGCGTTTAATGGTTGTGTTAAGGATACGATAGATGGCTTGACTTTGACGGTCAATGAGCCGATAAGCTTCACGAGTAATTTAGCGAAAGTGGATAGTATCTGTGTGGGTCAGAGTTATACGATGAGTGTGACGCCTACGGGCACGAATACGGGCTTTACGTATCAATGGTATAAGGATGGTTCCTTGGTAGGCACGACTTCGACAAATGACTTGACAGGTGCTACATCAGCGATGAATGGTAAGTATCATGCTGTGGTGACGGCTACGGGCAGTGCTTGTCCTTCGAGAAATACGGATACGTTGGCTTTTGTGGTGAATAGTCAGCCGAGTGTAGTTGGTTTACCGATAGACCCGAGAGTATGTTTGGGAGGTACTACGAGCTTCACGGTGACACCGAGCAATACGGCTGGTATTAGTTGGTTTAAGGATAATGTATCTCAAAACAATACGACGAATACTTTAGCGATAGGTGGAGCGACTTATACACAAAGAGGTGTTTATGAGGTGCGGGCTAAAGCGTTGAAGGGTTGTACGGATATTACGTCAGGAGTTTCTACGATGCTTTATGTAGATACGCCGATATCGATTAGTACCAATATATTGAAGACGGATAGTATTTGTATCAATCAGAGTTATACATGGAGTTTAGTACCACGTGGTACGGCACCAAATGGCTATAGCTATGTATGGTATAAGGATAATGCACAGGTAGGTACGGATACGACGCATCGTGTGACGAATGCTCTGTTGAGTGCGAGTGGCAGATACTTTGCGATGGTACAGGGATCGGGTAGTGCATGTCCGAGCTTCACGTCAGATACAATGAACTTTGTGGTTAATTCGTTGCCATTGCAGCCTACGATAGTATCTACTTCGGTAGTTTGTGAGGGAGTACCGGTTACGATGACGGCGACAGGTGCACAGAATCATACGGGCTTTGCATGGTATAAATCAGGCAATAGCACGCCATTGAAGACTGCGGGTGTGAATGATGTGACGTATAGCTTTGGATCTACGTTAACGAGTCCTGGAAGTTACCGCGTTGTAGCCTTGGGCTTGAAGGGCTGTGCGAATGCGGAGAGTGCGTTGTTTAGCTTAGGCGTGACGGCGAGACCTGTGGTACAGACTCAGCCTGTAGGACGTGAGTATGAGTTTGGTGAGAATATGACTTTGACGAGTACTGGTGTAAATGCATCGAGAGTACAGTGGTATAGAAATGGTCAACCATTGCCAAATGAGACAAGAAATACCTTAACGAGAAGTTCTTATCAGTATTCTGATTCAGGTTTTTATCAGTTGTATTACTTCCCGAATTCGCCGTGTGTTGATACGGTAAAATCGGCTGTAGCTCATGTTCAGAGTATTTTGTGTCCACGTATTACGACACAGCCGATAGCTCAGATAGAGGTATGTGAGGGTCAGCCGTTTAGTATGAATATTTTAGGTACGGGAGCACGTTCTTATATCTGGAGGAAGACAAATGGTCAGGTCATGCAGAATGGTGTGAATGAGAATTACTCTGTGACGAGTGCAATGGCTTCAGACAATGGTATTTATGAGGTAGAGTTGGTTCCGTTCCCTGGATTGACGTGTCCGACTACGGTTAGTAATAAAGTAATGGTAGGTGTTTATGAGCGTCCAGAGATTTATCAAGATTTGGAGGGACCTAAGTCATGTGAGGTAAGCAATCATAGACTACGTGTGGATGCGAATTATTCAGCTGGTTTCCGATGGTATAAGAATGGTCAGCCGATCCCGAATGTGACAACGAATGAGTATTTGGTGTCGAATGCAACGGTTACCGGAGATGTATATCGCGTAGAGGTCTTGGGTAGTTCGACGTGTCCGAGTGTATGGTCGGATAGTTTACGAATTGTGAATAGAGATCCTTCTGTCCGAGTGACGTTGGCGATGAATACACAGATGAATTTGGTGGAGCAGTGTGAGGATGCGAGTGGTTATACTTATTATGCTCCAGCGGGAAGTCCGAATGCGTTTATGATGGCAATACATAAGAATGGCAATAATGTAAGTTTTGCCCCTGATATTTATGTAAATGGCAGTGAGCGTTTGGTGGCACCGAGTGTAGCGGACTTCAATCATGGTTATATTTTTGGCAGACGCACGTTTAATGTTGATGTGACACAGGGTACGATAGTGAATCCATATAAGGTACGCTTCTTCTATTCGGATGTAGAGCGCAACACGATGAAGACTTTGTATGAGTCGATAAGCAGAACGGCATCACAGTCTGGTAGGAGTACTACTTTGGTTCATGGTGATAATAGCTGGATAGTATCGACGAGTCAGGCGTTTAATAATACGTTGCTCAATACGATACAGGCACCATTGAACTTTGCGAATGCGATAAGTCTGAATAATGGTGGCGGAGCACAGAATGGGGTTCCTTATGTCGAGATAGACAATTTATTTGCGGAGCAAGGTGGCGGCACGAGCTTCTATAAGTATCAGTTGAGAAATTCGAGTGGTATACAAGATGCAGGTAGCTTCGAGGCGAGTCTGTGGCCGAATCCTACTACTGATGGTATGTTGACTGTTAAGGTGAATGCAGATAACTTCAAGCCGGTATCGTTTAGTGTATATGATATGTCAGGCAGGTTATTGATGCAGACAGATGAGGCTCATAGCAACTTCGAGACGGATTATAAATTTGATTTATCGAGTTTATCGAATGGCAATTATCAAATTGTGGTGACGAATGAAGCCAATAAGAAAGCCCTTAAGTTTACGGTGCTGAAATAAGCACTAAAATCAGATTAACAAAGGAAAACGCCTTCTCACAAGAGAGGGCGTTTTTTTTTTGGATAATCAAAAATAGGTATCCAAGATGGACGTTTGTAAATCAAAGGGCGTTATCAAAACGCCTCTACAATCTATAAGTTTTTTAATTTTAGGAGATTTTTTTATTCACCCAAGCACAAATCCAAAAGTTAAAACCACAACGATTTAGGGTCGTTTTGCAAACGACCAAATGTAACCTACCGACTGAAAAGGCGATTAATTACGATAGATGATTGTTATATTTGATTTTTTATTTAAAATAGAGATATCCAAGATGGAATTATTTTGCAATAATGGTTGTATTGGAATAGAGATGGAATAGGTTTGTTTCGTTTGTAGGGAAAGGTCGCGACCTATCCCTACAAACGAATTTGTTACATCAAACGCACATAACAGGCAATCGCATTTGACCCTGTGTTCGAGTTAATCAAAAAAAATTATCCAAAAAAACAACCATTTATACACATTTTGGTTTTACAAACGCATTAATCAATTAAAAATACATTTATCCCAAAAAAACGTGACCTAGCAAAGAAATACACGCACTTTGAATTAAAAACCAAAAACATAAAATCCAAAAAATTATTTTGTTTTCTTTTTTACCTGAATTTCATATTCTTCATCGTCTAATATGATTTTTCCTTTTGCATTTTTAGCGGAGTCTTTGTCATCTCTCTTTTTACAATCATCACAAACTAACCCATTCTTAGTCATTGTCCAAATATGCCCTTCCCATTCCTGGTCTGTATGATTAGGGTCTATCGTTAGATCATCCAAAAGATCTGCGATTGATTTATCTAAATAAATAGAATAACCTATTGGTAGATACAGCGTATAAGAAATCTGTTGATTTCTAAACTTCTTAGGTTTGTTAAGCAGTTCAAAAGTTTTTGGAAAGAATAGAGAAGAGTCCGTAATTTGAAATTGGTGTTCGATTTGGGCAGCGAACTTCTGTGCTTCTTTCTTGGTAGCTCCATTAGAGGACTGTTTTCGGATCATATAGAGTGAATCGTCTGATTTTTCGATTTTAACATTGATAAAAGGTATAAATCGCTCATCAAATATAAAATCTTGACTTCCAATTTCAATATGATAATCTTCGTCAAAAGCAATGTCATTTTGAGCCAATAAAGTGATTTTTTTGTTTTTTAAATTAGATAAATTGATGTTTTCTTCAATTTTAGCTTTTTCTTGAAATTCTTGTTTCGTATGAGTGAAGACAAAGCCTATCATAATCAAGCCAATAATCCATAGCGCCAAAGCGGTAATATTAAAATATCGAGGCGTAAGATTCTTCTGAAATATCAATTGTAACCCTGAAAAAATTATCATAAGTGCCGGTATCAATAATGCCAAACCTATACCTACTATTAAAATAGGCTTAATCATTGAATTTGTAAAGATGAAATCGAAAATATTAGTATAAAAGCTACCAAATAAGGTCATGATAAGAATCCATACAAGCGCTATAATAATGCCTGAACCAATTAACAAAAGGAAACCGGCAATGAAATAAACTACTACTTTTAAGAAAATTTCAATGATATGATTTGTAGTTTTGAAGGTGTTGGGACTATTTAACTCGTCCCTTAGGCGATCGAAATTGTTTTCTAAAGAGCTGAGATTAAAAGCTTTACCTTTAAGTTGCATGAGATCAGAAGGCGTTTTGGCTTCAGGGATTATTGCCATAGCGATAAGATAGCCGATAAGTATGGAGCCTCCTGAGAAAAAGACCAAAAGTATCATCAGAATTCTTATCCAAATTGGATCATGCAATCCCAAATATATACTTAGTCCAGAACAAACCCCTGAGATAATCTTGTCCTTAGGATATCTAAATAATTTTTTCTTTTGAGTATCATTGATTTGCTCTTTGGATTCGAAACTGCTTGAGGAACTCTCCATTCCTGATATTTTCTGAGGATTTCCAATTTTTAGGATAATTTCTTCTATAATTTCAAGAGAAACAATGATTTTTGAAGTCTTATTTAATTTAGCTTGAATCAATTCGGCAATTCGATATTCTATATCTTGTATAATTTCGTCGACTTCTTCTTTGTCGAGATGGGCACGAATGTCATGAAGGTATGATTCTAAACGAAGGAAGGCGTTTTCATCTATTGTTAAAGGAAATCCGCCTAAATTGATTTGAATAGTTTTATTCATATGATAAGATTTAAGATTTTATTAATTGATTGACTGATAGTGAGATATCATGCCAGAGTTGATTTAGTTCGAATAAAAATGACACCCCTTTTTCCGTAATTTTGAAATATTTCCTAGGAGGCCCTGAGTTTGATTCTTGCCAATAGTAGCTAAGGTATTCACTGTTCTTGAGTCTTGTGAGAATAGGATATATAGTCCCTTCGACTAAATCGAGCTTGGTTTTTGAGAAATCGTCGATAATCTCACTAGCGTATTTGTCCCCTTGCGCCAGGCTAGACAAAATACAGAATTCAAAGATTCCTTTGAGCATTTGTGTTTTTGCATTTTCTATATTCATGCTATATCATTTAATACTTGTCGACACAAAGATATATATAAAATATGGTATTGTGCATTACAAAGTACTAAATTTAATAATTTTTAACAAGTATTTTCTTGAATAGCAGCCAATCAAACGAAAAAATGAGCAAAAAAAAACACGCTACAAGATAGCGTGTTCAAAAATCTTAAATATTATGAAAAACTTATTTTTTTACTTTTTCTACGATAGCTTTAAAAGACTCTGGATTGTTTAGGGCTAAATCAGCAAGTACTTTTCGGTTCATCTCGATATTGTTTTCACTGAGTAAATGAATAAATTGAGAGTAAGACAAATCGTATTCTCTTACAGCAGCGTTGATACGAGCAATCCACAAGGTACGAAAATCTCTTTTTTTCAATTTTCTACCGATATAGGCATATTGCCAACCTTTTTCGACAGCATTTTTAGCTACTGTCCATACATTTTTACGTTTGCCGAAGTAACCTTTGGCGTGTTTTAATACTGCTTTTTTTCTTTGTTTCGCAGCTGGACTATTTACAGAACGTGGCATATTTCGTGAATATTAGATAGTGAGTAATAATTTGATACGTCTCTCGTCTGACTCATGAACCAAACCTGACTGACCTAAACGTTTCTTACGAACTTTAGACTTCTTGGTCAAGATGTGATTTTTGTAAGCTTTATTTCTTTTTATTTTACCAGTACCTGTGAGCTTAAATCTCTTTTTGGCACTTGAATTAGTTTTCATCTTTGGCATAATACGCTTGTTTTCAAATTGGAATGCAAATATAAAGATTATTTTTTAATTCGAGCTTATTTTTTTTGATTCTTATGATATCCATTCAAACCACAGTCTAAAAAATCTCTGAAATCTTCTACACTCATATAGCCACCTTGTGGTTGCGTCATAATTTGATTTTTTTCAATATCTAAGATAACATAAAGCGGTTGCGTGACTTGATGAAAGTTTTTTAGTTCAAATTCTGTGTTTTTATTGCCTACAGAAATTATTTTTTTGCCTAAAGATTCCGAAAAATACTGTTCAGATTCCGGCAATTCTTTTTTCTCATCGACATAGAGCGAGACAATAATGAATTCTCTAATCAATTTATCTTTAATCGTAGGCTCTATCCAGACATTTTCTTCCATTTTTCTACAATTCACACAGGCATGCCCTGTGAAATCAATAAGTAAAGGCTTCTTCTCAGCTATAGCTTTGGCTTTAGCAGCTTCAAAATCATTTTTAATTACTTTGATTTCTTCTTCGTGATGGAAATAGCTATAGTATTTTGGTGGTGGAAATCCACTGATATGACGCAAATCACCACCGAAGAAATCCGTGCCGAGATAGCCTGCGAAGACTAAGAAGATTACGGCTAAGCCTCTTGTAATTTTAGTAGGAGATACTTTGGAGAGTTTTGGTAATTTAATCAAGCCTAGCAAATACAAACTTGTGACGACACTAATCAATATCCAAATGACGATAAATAATTCTCTTTTGAGAAAACCCCACTGCTTGACCAAATCAGCATTAGATAAGAATTTAATAGCGAAGGCTAATTCTATAAATCCAAAAACAGCTTTGAGTATCTCTAGCCAACTACCCATTTTAGGGAGCTTGTCTAAAGCTTTTGGAAATAATGCAAATAGCGCAAACGGCACCCCTAGACCTATCCCAAAACCCGACATAGCTGGAGTTAGCAGTTTTACATTTTTCAAATTTCCTAGCACTAATCCTAAAATAGGACCAGTACAAGAAAACGAAACTATTGCAAGAGTCAAGGCCATGAAAAATATTCCCATAAAAGAGCCAACATGACTTTTTTTGTCAATTTTGTTGGCTAAGCTCGAAGGAAGCGATATGTCATAATACCCCAAAAGTGAAAATGCAAAATAAACAAAGATTACAAAGAATGCTAAATTAACCCACTCGTTGGTACTAAAATCATTCAAAGCATCAGAGCTCCAGCCTAGAAATAAAAAAGGCAACGATAAAAGCGCATACACTAAAAATATCGAAAATCCATAGAGAATTGCATTTTTAGTCCCACGTGAAGGGTCGTCTTGGGAACTTTTGAGGAAGAAGCTCATCGTCATCGGTATCATCGGAAAAGTACAAGGGAAAAGCAAGGCAGCAATTCCCCCTAAAATCCCCAAAAACAACGCCATTAAAGGCGTCATGTTTGCCGTGGAGCTATTGCCATCGATATCACATGGATTTATAGGGTTGCCAAATATACCATAAGCTTCCTCAGATAAGGTCGTTTTGACAGAGTCCAGCAACGAAGTATCTATCGTGTTTTGAGTCGTTGCTGACATCGCTGTATCCGCGAATTTAGATGTCATTTGTACTGTATCTTGAGGATTATAAGCTTTGAGTTCGATTTCAAAATCCCAATTATCCGGGGGAAGACAATTAACTAAATCACAGATTTGATATTCTATGGAGCCTTTAATCTTGCCTGGCTTGGTATAGGTTAGGAGTTGCGTATAAATGACTTTGTTTTCGTAGTAGCGCAAAGTAGCATTGTCAAGCGCTTCCTCAGCTTTTGTTTTTAATTTCCCTTGTTCAGAGATTTTTCCTTTTAATTTAAAAAAATTTCCTGGCTCGAATGTAAAGCTTGGCGGAATCATATCTTCATGACCAGGGTTAAGCGCCCAAATATGCCAATCTTTATCGAGTTTGGCTTCGAAGATTATTTTGGATTCTGTAGCAGAAATAGCTTGACTTGACACATTCCAATTAATTCGCTTGGGTAACTGTGCAAAAGAAAGGTTGAATAATAGTAAAAAAGTAAATGAAACTAGGATTTTATTCATGTAAAAATTTTTGGATATTAATTAAAGCTCGTGCCACAGCCACAAGTGTCTTTTGCATTGGGGTTTTCAAAAGTAAAGCCGCGATTATTTAGCCCATCGGCGAAATCTATTTTTAAATCATTGAGTTGCTCGATATATAACCCATTGACTCCGACCTGAAATCCATCAAAATTTATGATTTCTAAGGTATTATCTATTTCTGATAATTCAAATACATAGGTCAAACCCGAACAACCACCTTTTTTAACCGATAATAAAAAGAAATTTTTGTTTTCAAAGGAAGCAATCCGCTTGAGTTCTCGAATAGCAGGTTCTGATAAGTGTATAGAAATAGTCATATGTGGAAAATTTTTATTTTCATTTCAAAAATAATCTATATTTTTCAATCCAAAAGAAAAAAAATCTTAATTATGCTCGACCCTGAGATTAAAACCATATTAATTATTATAATTCCTGTATTTTTGGGCTTATTGATTCTCTATGTTGTTAGAGATTTTCTCCAAAATAAAAATGAAATCGAACGACTTAAATTCTTACGCACTAATCCCGATCAATCCTTGAAATTTGCTAAAATTCAAGATTGCGAGCTGGTGGCCATTTGCGATGTGGATGGCAATAAAGCCAAAGCGGTGGCTGATGAAGTGGGAAGTCAAGCGGAGTCCGATTACAAAAAGTTATTGGGCCGCGTAGATGCTGTGATGGTGGCCACTCCGACAACCAATCACTACGAAGTGGCAAAGTTTTTTTTGCAAAACGGAGTGCATGT
>JALOMB010000015.1 GCA_025455685.1 Chitinophagales bacterium
ATAATTAGAAATGTAATAACGTTTCACCGTCAAAGGCGCAGAAAACCATACTAGGATGAGACTCTTGAAAAGCCCAGTTTCCATGTGCATCGATACCAATTGCCCCTGCAAATCCATCAAAAGTTTTGAGTTCATCAAAGGTTCTTTGAAAAGCCTTTGAAATTTCCATGCCGTCCGTAACTCTAGTGACGATTTTGGTAGCGATACCGCCTGCTACGATATCTTCGCCTACACCAGTACAAGATATCGCACAGTGTTCATTGCAATAATTTCCAGCAATCGTAGCAGAATCAGAAACGCGACCGACGATTTCGAAGCCTTTTCCGCCAGTAGAGGTCGCTGCGGCTAGATTTCCAAAGGTATCGAGTGCGACACAGCCTACAGTACCTAGTCCGTGACTTTCTTTTTTTAGAAGAAATTCCTTTTGACGCTGTGGTGTGATAGGATTATAATATGGAAAATTATGTTTTTTTGCGAATTCATTGGCACCTAGTCCACCTAAAACTCTATCGTCATAATCTGTAAGAATTGCCGCAATTTTAATTGGATTTTGTACGGATTCAATATTGATAACCCCACTGAACTTCATGGATTCACTATCCATAAGCGAGGCGCTCATTCGAACTTGGCCATCGGATTGGATTTGTGAGCCCGTTCCTGCGTTATAGAGTGGATCGTCTTCCAGAAGGCATACAGCATAGATAGCTGTTTCTCGTGCGGTATGTGTTTTGAGGTAGTCATATGATTTTGTGATGATGGCTTTCATCGAGTCGATTTTGGCTTGCTTCATCTTATCATCAGTAAGAGATTCGCTAAAGAAGCCTCCGTGGATGAGGAGTTTTGGTTTCATAACTTAGGGTTTTTAGCAGGCATGACCTCATCGATTTTTAAATCATGTGAAGAAATATCATAGACATCATACATACTCATGACATGTACAATGAGATTTTTTATGGAAATAGGTTCTCCTAGTGCGACTTCCGTAATGTTTGTACCTTCGATATGTCTTCCATCCACTAATATTACCAAACCTGAGCCTATAGCTTCCATTTGTCCCTTATAAATAAAAAGACCGGTATCTTCTCCTAATCCTATGCCCAGCATTCTTGGGTTTTGACACACGGCTTGCATCAATCTACCCATTCGACCTCGTTGAACGAAATGTGTATCAATGACGACATGGTCTATCAAGGCGAGTCCGTTGGTCATTTTTACTTCTCCTTTGAGTAAGGCTTCACTACTAGAGCCTTGATAAATCATATTGTTTGATGCAGCGGCGGCTCCTGCTGAAGTCCCTGCATATATGAAATTTTCTGTTTTATACTTTTGAAGCAAAATATCATGAAACTTAGTCCCGCCTATAATAGTGCTAAGTCTGAGTTGATCCCCTCCTGTGAAAAACACGACATGTGCTTTCATAAGTCTATCTAGGATTTCTGTTTCATTAGCTTCTTGCCTTGAAGTGATATTCATGACTCGAGTATTCTTAGCACCAAGGTATTTTAGTGCTTTGCAATATTCTTCACCGACTTCTATTGGGATACTCGAAGCAGTAGGTATGATTTCTATGATTGAATTTTCTTTTTCTGCACTTTCGGTTATAAGCCTTTTGAGAATTCCTGTTTCGAAGAAATTTAAGTTCTTATCTACTTCTGCATTAAAATTCTTTTCTGAGAAGCTGCCTTTGTCTACAGCGCCTCCGATGATAATTAGTTTTCCTTTTGGTAAAGTCATAAAATTTTAAATATAATGATGGGCAAATTTAAGATAAATATTTAAATGTATAGATTTTATTATTCCTTTGTAAATTAAAATGAAAATCTAAAAAAAAAATGATATAATTGTAACATACTTTAATTGAATTTGAATTATGAAAATTTTAGAGATAAAAGCACTGCGTGGTCCAAATATATGGAGCATCACAAGAAAAAAGCTGATACAAATGCGTTTGGATTTAGAAGATTTAGAAGAGCGTCCTACAAATAAAATTCCAGGTTTTCGTACACGAATAGAGGCCTTGATTCCTTCTTTGATCTCGCATCGATGCTCAGAAGGATGTGAAGGGGGTTTTTTTATACGAATAGATCAAGGTACTTGGATGGGTCATGTTATTGAACATATCGCTTTGGAAATTCAGACATTGGCTGGTATGGATACTGGTTTTGGTCGCACTAGACAGACTTCCTCACCAGGGGTGTATAATGTGGTTTTTAGTTATATCGAAGAAAAAGTTGGCCTATTCGCAGCCGAAGCTTCTGTAGATATAGCGATTGCTCTAATAGAAGATAAGCCTTATGACTTAGTAGCCGCCATTCAAAAAATGAAAGAAATTCGCGAGAAAGTTCGCCTTGGCCCTAGTACGGGTAGTATCGTCGAAGAAGCAGTTTCTCGAAATATACCTTGGATTCGTTTAGGTACCAATTCTTTGATTCAGCTAGGGTATGGTGTAAATCAAATGAGATTTCAAGCTACTATTACTTGCAAAACCAGCTCAATTGCCGTAGATATTGCGTGTGATAAGGAAATGACCAAAAAACTTTTAGACCAAAATTCAATTCCAGTGGCCAAAGGTGGGATTTGTGTCGATGAAGAAGATTTGCGTGAAGTAATTGATGAAATTGGATTTCCTATAGTTCTCAAGCCACTCGATGGCAATCATGGTAAAGGTGCTTCGATCAATGTCACTAGTTTTGAAGAGGCCATTTCTGGATTGGCTTTTGCGCAGCAGTATTCGAGAAGAGTTATAGTGGAAAAATTCATTACAGGAAATGATTATAGAGTATTGGTCATAGACAATAGAGTAGTGGCAGCTGCTATGCGCATTCCGGCTCATGTGATTGGTGATGGAGTTCATACTATAGCTCAGTTAATTGAGATTACTAATGCGGATCCAAGAAGGGGATATGGTCATGAGAATGTTTTGACCGAAATAGTTATGGATAGGGATTCCGAAGAAATTCTCAAAAGTAATAATTATACAATAGATTATATTCTCCCAAAAAACGAAATTCTTTATCTCAAATCTACTGCTAATCTTAGCACTGGAGGTAGTTCTATCGACATTACAGATATGATTCACCCTGAAAATATTTTTTTATGTGAGCGCATTGCTCGCGTCATCGGCTTAGATGTCTGTGGGATAGATATTATGGCTCCGAATATGACTCAATCGCTCAAAGAAAATGGTGGCGTGATTTTAGAAGTCAATGCAGCTCCAGGATTTCGCATGCATTTAGCACCTAGTGAAGGGTTGCCGAGAAATGTGGCAGCTCCCGTCATCGATATGCTTTATCCTCCAGGTAAGCCTAGTAGAATACCTATAATCGCTGTGACAGGCACTAATGGAAAAACCACAACTACTCGCTTAATTGCGCATATCGTCAAAAACAATGGACTTAAAGTTGGTTTCACTACGTCGGATGGGATTTATATTCAAAATCACATGCTCGAAAAAGGCGATACAACAGGACCGATTAGCGCGGAATATATCCTAAAAGACCCTACCGTGGAGTTTGCTGTACTAGAGACGGCTCGAGGTGGTATTTTACGTTCTGGTTTAGGCTTTAGTCAATGTGATATTGCTATAATAACCAATATTCAAGAAGATCATTTAGGAATTAGTGATATCAATACCTTAGATGATTTAGCTCGTGTCAAATCTGTAGTGGTCAAATCGGTCAAAAAAGAAGGGTGGGCTATTCTAAATGCGTCAAATCCTTATTGTGTCAAAATTGCTAAAGAACTAAATTGTAATATTGCTTATTTTAGTTTAGACGAGCATCATAAAGTAATCAAAAGTCATTGTCAGAAAGGAGGTGTAGCTGCTATTTATGAAAATGGCTTTATCACAATTAAAAAAGGAGATTGGAAGATTAGGGTAGAAAAAGCTACTCAAGTGCCTCTGACGCTAAAGGGCAAGGCAAAATTCATGATCGAAAATGTGCTTTCAGCCACTTTAGCGAGTTATCTGTGGGGTTTCAAAATTGAAGATATTAAATTATCCCTTCAAACCTTCATCCCATCTGCAACTCAGACTCCTGGTAGAATGAATATTTTTAGATTTAATAGATTTAAAGTCTTGATTGATTTTGCTCATAATCCTGCGGGGTATCTAGGTATCGAAGATTTCCTTTCTTCTGTCGAAGCAACCCGAAAAATAGGTATAATAGCTGGTGTAGGAGATAGAAGAGATGAAGATATCAAAGAATGTGGCGCTATCGCGGCTCGAATGTTTGACCATATTATCATTCGTCAAGAAAAGCACCTAAGAGGTCGGACAGAGGAGGAAATAATTGATTTAATTATTCAAGGCATTAAATCCAGTAAAACACAGGTTACTTATGAAATTATTCCAAAAGAAGTCGAAGCGATTAAGCACGCAATTGAAATCGCTGATGAAGGAAATTTCATAACGGCACTCAGCGACGTAGTGACTAACGCTATCAATATCGTACAACAGTATCAAGAAGCAGAAATCAAAGAAACTAATATAAAAAATTAATGGTACAAGAAAATTTAACTTTAGACAATTATTTAGACAATCACTATATTCATAGAAGCAATTGGCTAAGGGCAGCTGTATTAGGAGCCAATGATGGTATATTGTCGGTGTCTAGTTTAGCAATTGGGGTAGCTACTGCTAGTGATTTTCGAGAGCCAATTATATTAGCTACTTTGGCAGGATTGGTGGCGGGCGCTTTGTCCATGGCAGCAGGGGAATATGTTTCAGTAAGTACCCAAACTGATACGGAGCAAGCCGATATCGAGCGTGAGCGTCAGGAACTCATAGAGATGCCTGATGAAGAACTGCTCATTCTGGCTCAAATCTATGAAAATCGCGGACTAAAAAAAGAAACTGCGTTACTCGTAGCTCAAGAGCTGTCAGAAAAAGATGCTTTGGCTGCCCATGTCCGAGATGAATTAGGGATCAATGAAATCAGTCAAGCTAATCCAATTCAGGCTGCTTTGGCTTCAGGTGCTTCTTTTTTATTAGGTGGGTTCTTGCCTCTATTGGTAGTATTGATAGCGCCTTTGTCACATATGTCCTTCTGGCTTTATGGTTTAACCATAGTATTTTTAATGCTTTTGGGGGGAATTTCAGCTAAAACAGGTGGATCTAGTATGGTCAAGTCGATACTTCGTGTTACCATTTGGGGGAGTATCGCTATGGGTGTGTCTGCCTTAGTAGGTTATTTGTTTGGTGTAAATGTCTAAACACTAGGCGATTACAATTCCTTTTTCACAGACCCAAGCTAAAATCACCCCTTCATCTACTTGATGATAATCTACTTGATATTCATTTAGATCAGTTGTTTTAGCTAAATTCTCTAGGTGACTTGGTACGAGAATATCATAACGAAAACTCAAATTAGGGAGGTTTTTCAATTTGAAAATTGCTTCTTTGATACTCCAAAGTTGAGTAAGTGTTATATCATTTTGAAGATAATATGGATCATCGTTTGTATGGATAAACTTAGGTTTTATTCGATTGATTTTAGGATTTAAGACTTGAATATCTAATCCTACAGGATAGTTAATCTCAGAGAGCATACATGCAATATAATTTTGTGAGTGACTCAAAGAGATATGATATGGGTCATGAACCAAATAAGGTTTACCGCTTTTGAGTTTGTCTATCAAGATAGTGGGACGATGTTTGCCAAGCATGAGTCGAAGCAAATACCTCGAAGCTAACCATTGAAGTCTAGCAATAGGATGCGTATATTGAGCAAATTCGTGTGTATCGAAGTCTGAAAACTGTATGAATGGCATGAAAAAATCTTCTTTTTCATCAATTTTCCAAACTTTTAGCGCATAGTTACTAGTATTAACTTCAAAAATTACAGGCATTAACCTTCGAAATTTAAAGAAATTATAAAATATTTAGGGTAAACCTGATTTAAAATACTATTGTTCAAAGGGCTTTGAATACTTTCTAAATGACTCTGCATATAATGTCCAAATTTAATCTCAGGAGAAAAAATAAAATATTTGAAGAAATACTGCAATCCCACACCGTATTCGAAACTAATGGCATTTCTGGTCATGGCGATGAAACTTTGATCAAACTTTGGAATTTTCTGCTCTACGATATTGATATTATAGCACATGCCACCTAATACAAATATCCTGAAATCGTTGATAGGCATGGTTTTAAATCGCAATAAAAGAGGTAATGAAATATAAATGTTTTTGAGGTTTTTAGAATGTACAAACCCAGAATAAGATTCATATTCTATAAATGATTCTGTAAAAAACATATTCGGCGTTGTACGAATATCGAGGAGTTGATTGATTTGAAAATTTCAAATGGCACCTACATTATATCCGGGCCCGGGACTTCCATAGGAGAAACGAATGGAGTCATTCATGGTAGAAAAAGGCATGCGGTTCACATTGTAGTTATAGCTATTTATCCCTAAACTAATTCCCCAATACAGTGGTTTGAAGCCGTTTTCATACAGATTAAGTTGGGCAGATATATTTGCTGCTGTCATCATCCCTAAAATCAAAATTAATTGCTTCATAAAGACTTAAAATGGTTTTGTCGCGGTATAAAGAGCACATGTTTCAAACGATAACCCTTCATATTTATTGTTTTCAAAGCCAATTTCGCCCAAAATCTCTAAAAAAACTTGCGGTGAAGGAAAAGCTGCGACTGAATTTGGCAAATAAGTATAAGCGCTTTGATCCTTGGAGATGATTCGTCCGATTAGGGGCACAATGCGATTGAAATAAAGATTAAATAAAAATTGAATCAATTTGTTTTTAGGAATTCCAGGTTCGAGTATGACCAACTTTCCTCCAGGCTTAAGGTAGGTGTATAGTTTTCCAAGGCCTAGATGGATATCCTCGAAATTTCGCACGCCAAAACCGACGGTAATAGCATCAAAGCTATTTGTTTCTAATGTTTGATCCAAGATATCTACTTTTCTAAATTCCATCAAAGTATTATCTACCTTCTTTTGTTTTTCTATGGCGACATCGAGCATTTTTTGGGATAAATCTACGGCTAAAATCCGCTCAGGGTTGAGTTTGAGTGCTGCAAAAGCGAAATCACCTGTGCCCGTAGCGACATCGAGAATGGCTTTGGGTTTTAGGTCTTTTAGGGTCGATATGGCTTTATTTCGCCAGTAAATATCGATTCCAAGGGTCATGATTCTATTGAGTAAATCGTATTGTGGCGATATAGCATCAAACATAGCTTCGATTTGATTGGTCTTTTCGGCTGATGCTTGATATGGTTTTACTTTTTCTACCTCCATTTTTATTTTTTTTAGTATCTTTGTCTATATTATGCGCTCTTCAGAGAATAAAATAAAATTTATTGGTTCATTCGAAACTCTAGCACAATTACCTGCTGCAAATATAGATGAAATTTGTTTTATCGGGCGGTCAAATGTGGGTAAGTCGAGTTTGATTAATTTCTTGACAAGCAAGCCAAGTTTAGCTAAAGTCTCTTCAAAACCTGGCAAAACTATCACGTTTAACTATTTTGAAGTCAATCAAGCTTTTTATTTGGTAGATTTGCCCGGCTATGGCTATGCGATCCGAAGCAAAACCATGAGGAATCGATGGGGAGAACAAATGAATTCTTATTTTCTTAAAAGAGAAAATCTCGTCAATGTTTTTTTACTCATCGATGCAAGAATTCCGCCACAGAAACTCGACTTAGATTTGGCCTGTTTCTTAGGTGAGCATAGTATTCCCTTTAGTATTTTATTTACTAAATGCGATAAAAGAGAAGCTAAAAAAAACAAAAAAAATATCCATGCATTTCAATTGATGCTTTCAGAATTCTTTGAAAATAAACCTATGATGCTAGAAGTATCTGCTGAAGATAAAATCGGTAGAGAAGATTTAGTGATTTTTTTAAATTCATTTTTAAAGGGAAATTTTCAATAAATTTTCAACTATTTAGTTTAATATAAGTCTAAATTTATATCTTATACCCATGAAACTTAAATTTTTAATCTTTTTGTTTTTGATTGCATTTCAATTCAGGATTTCAGCTCAGGAAAACGATGTCGCCTTTAATAAAGTCCTCAATATGAGAGCTATGGGAGACTATTCTGGTTATTTGAAAAATCTAGACCAATATATCGAAAAAAATCCCAATGCCAAACATGCCTATCTGACTAGAATTAAAGAATATATCATAGCCAGAAAATGGGAAGAGGCATACTATGACATCGGAATTCTCAAGACCTTAGACTCTAAATTCAATTACCCTTTGCAGCAGCTCTATGAAGCAGAAGTTAGTTTTTATTTAGGAGATTATGCACAGGCTCAGCAGTCCGCTCAAGCATTTCTAGAAATCCCTAAAATGTCTAAAGAAAATCAAGTTTTGATGAAAGCAATGCTCAGAAATGCTAAGTTTATTCAGAATAATACCAAAAAATACCAACCGATTAAGTTAATAGAACACCCAAAGTTAAACTCCAAAGATAATGAATATTTTCCCTCACTTACAGCTGATAATCAAACTATTTACTTCACGAGAAATATAAGAGGAAATGAAGATATTTTTTATAGTGTGATATTAAATAATGAATGGCAAAGTCCAATACCCGTAGATGAAGAGGTCTTTGATGGCAAGATTTATACTTCAATTAATTCCTATAGTGCTAATGAAGGCGCACACACGATAGCACCATCAGGCAAGTTTTTGTTTTTTACAGCATGTGACCGAGTAGGTGGCGCTGGTTCATGTGATTTGTATATGGCGAGAAGAGAAGGTCAAAGCTTTAAGCCTCCTAAAATTTTACCTAGCTCTGTCAATACTAAAAAATGGGAATCACAGCCATGCTTGAATTCAGAAGGCAATTTACTTTTTTATTGCAATAATCACAGTGGAAATATAGATATAGTAAGAAGTCAGATCAATGAGGCAGGTGATTTTTCTATAGCTGAATCTATTTCGCCACTTATCAATACAGAGTTTTCAGAAGAAAAGCCTTTTTTGCATCCAGATGGCAAAACCTTGTATTTCGCTTCCAATGGCCACCCTGGCTATGGGGGCTTTGATTTGTTTATGTCGAAATGGAATGGCACATCTTGGGGGGAACCTATAAACCTAGGCCCATATATCAATACGCCAAATGATGACCGTTCGATTTTTATTACTGCAGATGGCAAATCCGCTTGGATTGCGCGTGAAAAGATGCAAAACGGCCAATTGAACTTAGATATATATGAGTTTACGCTTCCAGAGGAATTTAAACCTGAAAAAGTTGTTAGCATCAAAGGAATCGTCAAAGAAAAAAATACACAAAAACCAATAACCACGAAGATCAAAATTGATGATTTAGACAATACTGCTACTAGCCAAAATATTATATCAGACAAAGTCAATGGTACTTTTATGACTACCTTGGTAGCTGATAGAGCTTATAGCTTTTATACTCAGACCAAGGGATATGCTATTTTTTCGAAATCAATTTTTCTGGAAAAATCAAAAGACAATCTGCCTATAGAGGTAGAAATAGAGCTTGTAAAACTTGAAAAAGGGACGAAATTCGATTTGAATAACGTATATTTTGAAACTAATAAATTTGATATCATGCCTAAATCATATGGTGAGCTTGACGCATTAGCCAATCTTTTGTCCGAAAATGCTTCCTTAAAAATACAGGTTATAGGTCATACAGATAATATTGGCAATGCCCAATCAAACTTGACTTTGTCTGATAAGAGAGCCTCAGCTGTCAAAGGTTATCTAATATCAAAAGGTATAGATACATCTAGAATTATATCCATAGGTAAGGGCGCTCAACAGCCTAAAGCTTCAAACGACTCTGAAAATGGACGAGCACTGAACCGTAGAACAGAAATTGAAATTTTATAACATTTTTTAAATTTTGAAGTTAAACTATTTCTGTATCTTTGTATTCAAATAATAAAATAAAACAAATAAATAATTATGAAAAAAATAGTCTTTTATCTTTTAGTAGCCTTTGTTTCTATTCAAGCGCAAGCACAAAAAGCAAAATCCAAGAAAAACAAACAAGCAAAAACTCAGACAGCAGATGTAGCACCTTTAGTAAAAGGAGCTTCTTTATTTGTCGCTTCAGATGTTGTTGATTATGGCAAAGTCGCTGTAGGCAGTGATAGAGTTAGAAAGTTTACTGTATTTAATAAAGGTTCGGAGCCTTTGGTTATTCAAGGTTGTAGCGGTAGCTGTGGCTGTACAGTGCCGACTTGTCCTAAGGAACCAATAATGCCAGGAGAGTCTTCAGTCATTGAGATAAATTATGATACGAATAGACCAGGTCCTATCTCAAAAATAGTTACTATTTTATCTAATGATGCTACGACCCCTTCTAAAATAATTTCTATAAAAGGAGAAGTGCAATAAATCAAAATCATATTTTAGATTTAGCCCTACTCCAATAGAGTAGGGTTTTTTCTTTTGTATAGAAAAGATGAAATTCATTTTTATGAACTACAATGTGAATAGAAAGTGGAATTTTTAATCGATAATTTAAGAAAAAGCATTAATTTTGACTCATAAATTTTTTTAGCTATGCAGGATTTGAATTATAAGTTTTACAATCTAAAGACCTATTGCTCTAGTGAATGGCTATATGATAGTAAGAAGTATCGTCAAGTATTTGATGTTAATGAACTTCGATATATATATACTGAGTTGTCTTTTTATAATAAACGCTTCGATGAGCATACCTGGGAAGCTAGAATTAACTTAAAAGCCTTTAGGCTCGATATGAGTCGAAAAGAACTTTGCAATTTACTCATCAATAGAACTGTAGCGACTTCTGACAATATTGTATATATTAGAGAAGGTTGGGGACAAGACCAAATCGGAGATTATTGGAAGCCAGGAGAGTACTGTTGGGAAGCATATATAGATGATGCTTTGGTAGGTACGTCTTATTTTTATGTTTATGATGTAGGTGTAGTTACACCGGATAGCAATAAATATTTCAAGATAGATTCTTGTCACCTCTACGAAGCGCCTGACCAAAATCTATTGAGATCCGCTAGAAAATACCTAGTAGAATTTGATTATAGAAATACACGCTATGTATGGGTAGAATGTACCATTGACAGCTTGGTCGATCATGAATTTATGTGCGAATTGCATTTCAATTATTATAATGATGCGCATCAGTTAAAAGGCCGTTCTGTGAAAATGGCTAAAGTCTATCCTGGAGATAAAACAGTAATTGAAGCTGGCTGGGGTTCAGATAGCAAAGCTACTTGGTTTGAAGATAATTTCTCCTTGGAAATTGTCTTTATGGATACCCTTATCGCTGTGATTCCTTTTAGAATGAGTAAGGAACATGTCGAAGGGCACAATGAGCTCATGACCATAAATGATTTAGATTTCTTCGAGCTTTCTAACGCTTATGCTATGACAGCAGAAACAAATAAAAAGAATTTGGATGAGTTACTCGAAGAGCTCAATGACCTCATAGGCTTAAAAACCGTTAAAAAAGAAGTTAAAGACTATATACAATATTTGAATTTTATCAAAATAAGAAAAGAAAGAGGCATAGAAGATAATTCTAAGATTTCTATTCACTCTGCTTTTTTAGGAAATCCAGGTACAGGTAAAACCACAGTAGCTAGACTTCTGGGCAAAATTTATCATGCTATGGGTTTACTATCCAAGGGTCATGTCCATGAAGTAGATAGAGCAGATTTAGTAGCAGAGTATATTGGACAGACTGCTCCTAAAGTCAAAGAACAAATAGAATTGGCTCGTGGAGGTATTTTATTTATTGATGAAGCTTATGCACTTTATCGAAGTGGGGAAGATTCCAAGGATTTCGGTAGAGAAGTCATCGAAATTGTATTAAAAGAAATGAGTGATGGTAAGGGTGATATCGCTATATTCGTCGCAGGCTATCCTAAAGAAATGGATGTATTTCTCGAATCAAATCCGGGCTTAAAATCTAGATTTGCCAAAATCTATAATTTTGAAGACTATACGCCTCAGGAGCTCCATGCCATATCACAATTAGAATTCCAACAAAATAAACTTCAGATTACAGATGAAGCTATGAATTACTTCGCTAAGAAACTCACAGATTTGTATCGTAAGCGCTCTGAGTCCTTTGGAAATGCTCGTTTAGTAATATCGCTGGTCAATGACAGCAAAATGAATATGGGGCTAAGACTTATGAAAATGGATAATATCCATGAATTACCTAACGAAGCTTTTTCACTCATTACCTTAGAAGATATTCAAGAGACTTTCTCTGAATCCGCACGTGAAAAGCCTATAATTCAAATCGATGAGGATTTATTGGCCGAAAGCTTGGCTGAACTAAATAATTTGAAAGGATTGAATAATGTAAAAAAGGAAGTTAATGAGTTGATCAAGCTTGTCAAATTTTATCAAGAAGAGGGCAAGGATGTCCTCAATAAATTCTCTTTGCATTCCGTATTTACGGGTAATCCTGGCACAGGAAAAACTACAGTGGCTAGAATAGTGGCTAAAATTTTCAAAGCATTAGGCATTCTAGAGCGCGGAGAAATTGTAGAAGTCGATAGAGAGGCCTTAGTCGGTGCATTTGTAGGTCAGACGGCTATCAAAACGAACGCTATGATAGATAAAGCCAAAGGGGGCATACTTTTTATTGATGAAGCCTATGCGCTAGCAGCTGGCTCCCGTGGTGATTATGGTTATGAAGCTATAGATACGTTACTTAAACGTATGGAAGACCTTCGTGGTGAACTTATCGTAATTGTAGCGGGCTATACGGATAGAATGAGAGATTTTTTGGAATCTAATCCTGGTTTGCGTTCTCGATTTGATCGAAAATTTGATTTTGAAGATTATCAATCCAATGAGTTATTTGAAATTTATGAAAATATGCTCGCTCAAGAAGATTTATCTTTGGACAAAGATGCAAAGGCTTTTATGGAAGATTTCTTCGTAAAACTAGAACGTGGAAAATCTAAATTTTTTGGTAATGCAAGAGCAGTTCGAAAAATTGTCGAACAAACCATTAAAAATCAACATTTACGCTTAGCGGAACTAAAAGTAGAAAAAAGAACCCCAAAAGTCAAAAGATCTATCGTTTTAAATGATGTCAAAGATTTCGATGCCAATAAAGATTCCATGCTAGAAAGTGGCAAAGGCGTTAAAATTGGCTTCTAAATATGGCTTTTTTCCAACCGCTATGGTCAGAAAGTCTATTTGAGTTAAGCGCTGAAGATGCTTTTCATGCATTCAAAGTTCTTAGAAAAAAGCCTCAAGATATCCTTACCGTTTTGGATGGGCGTGGACATATTATTCAAGCTAAAATCATATCGATTACACCGAAGTCTTGTACACTTCAGTATATGAGTCATGAATTCTTCGTTCAAAAGTCCAAATTAACTATTGCTATTTCACCTATCAAACATGTAGGTAGATTTGAATTTTTCTTAGAAAAAATCACTGAGATAGGTGTTTTACAAATTATATTATTGCATTGTGCTCGCACTGAAAAGCATTCTGTCAATCTCATCAGATATCAGAAAATCATGCATGAAACAATGAAGCAGTCCAAAAATCTTTATTTACCGCAACTAATAGAAATGAAGTTTGATGATTTTTTAGCTTTGACCTTTGACCAAAAGTTGTTTGGAGCTTTGGCAATGGAAACCCAAGATATCAAGCCAAATCATAGTACAAATTCAGTTATCGCTATTGGTCCTGAAGGAGATTTCACAGATGAAGAAAAGCAAATCATGCTTCTACATGATTTTAGGCCAATTGCCTTAGGCAATCATATCCTTAGAACTGAAACTGCTGGCATTTTCGCAGCTATATGGCATCAAACTAAGTTTTAAAAAATAGTAACGTTTAAAATAAAATATTTATTTTTGGTATGTAATATCAAAAACAGTTCCTTTATGCATCTCTCTATCCAAAACCTCTGTAAACAATATGATAATGGTATCAAAGCCAATGATAATATCTCTTTGGAAATCGAAAAAGGAATGTTTGGACTTCTCGGACCAAATGGCGCAGGAAAATCATCTTTAATGCGCACTATAGCTACTTTGCAGCAACCAGATAGCGGTCAAATTTGGTTTAATGATATCGATGTCTTGGCTAATCCAGATGCTATTCGCAAACAGTTAGGCTATTTACCGCAAGAGTTTGGCGTTTATCCTAAGGTTACAGCTTACCAAATGTTACATCATATTGCTGTACTCAAAGGGTTGACCTCTGAGCTTAAACCCTGGGTAGATTTTTTGCTTCAGCGTGTCAATCTCTATGAACACAGACATAAAAATGTTGCAGAGTTTTCTGGTGGCATGAAGCAACGATTTGGCATAGCTCAAGCCCTAATCGGCAGTCCAAATCTCATCATAGTTGATGAACCCACAGCTGGTCTAGATCCTACTGAGCGCAATAGATTTCACAATATCTTATCCGAAATAGCAGAAGACAAAATTGTCATTTTATCGACCCACATAGTCCAAGATGTCATAGAGCTCAGTACGCAAATGGCCATCATACACCAAGGAAAATCCATATATCATGGACATCCAAACGAAGCCATGAGTTTATTAGCAGGTAAAATATATCAAAAGAAAATCGCACGTGCAGATTTAGTTACATATCAACAAAATTTTCAAATTATTAGTGAACGAATGATTGGTGGCGCCCTCTATATCAATATTTATTCAGATCAAAGTCCTGATAGCGAATGGACACCTATAAACCCAAATCTCGAAGATGTGTTCTTTTATCATACCCAAGCATTTTCTAATCAGTCACCCGCTGCTTAGTACTTTTTAATATTTTTTAAGCTGCATTATGTTACATAAAATTTTTTTGTTTGAACTCAACTATTGGAAGAAAAGACCTATAACATTTATATTTCCTTTAATTTTATTTGCTTTATCCCTCATAATATTTACCGCAGAAAATATCTCTATAGGTGGAGAAGCAGTCTATCGAAATTCTCCTTTTGCCTTGACCAATCTATATTGGATTTTGTTTATGCTATCGCCTTTGCTTATGAATGCTATCGTATGCAGTGGAATTACCCGGGATTATGAGTATGACATGCATCAAATACTTTATTCAATGCCGATTTCCAAATTTTCCTTACTTATGGGTAGGTTTTTGGGTGGTGTGTTTTTGATTTTGATTATGTTTTTTGTTGTCATTATTGCGGATTTGATAAGTCCTTTTATGCCCTGGATTGTTGAAGATTATTTAGGGCCTTTTCATTTAGGAGCCCATATTCGTATTTTGTTGTCATTGATTTTGCCTAATGTTTTAATTCTTGGCTCCATTTTATATATCGTGGCTGCCTTGAGCAAAAGCACTCAGTATAGCCTTCTGGCGGCTATGGTTTTCGTCGCGCTTTATTTAGCTTTGGTAAATTTAATTGGAAATTTGGATAATAAAGATATTCCTGCTTTTGTAGATCCATTAGGCGGTTTGGCCATAATGATTCAGACAGAGAAATGGACGCTTCATCAAAAAAATAATTTTATTTTTGAATTTGATTATCGATTGCTAATCAATCGGCTCATTTGGTTTACGATTGCTATCATTGCATGGATTTTTGCGTTTCGATTTTCAGGCAAATCGCGTTTATTTTCTAGTAAAAACAAAGTCAAAAATCAGGATTCTACCTCACCAAAGATTTCACAACCACTAGAAATCCAATTGAATCCTAAGACATTTAATTTTAAAAACGCTTTGAATACCAGCTACCTAGAATTTCTCACTATGCTCAAAAGCCCTGTCTTTTTTACTGTTTTAGGATTATCTGCTATGATGATGATTATGGAGCTTATAGGATTTGTTCAAAACGATACTATTGAGGGCTTTGCGACGAGTCTTTCTGCATATCAATTTGTGGCTGTGGCGCTTCAGCCTTTGAAATTTGGGTTGATTTTTTTGGTAGGAAATCTAGTATGGAAAGCTCGGGAAGCTAATTTTTCGGATGTATTAGACGCTTTGCCAAATCAATCTTCACAAACGGTCTTGAGTCAAATTTTCGCAGTTTTATGGTATATTGTATCAGTTTTGTTTATACTCATGCTTGTGGCTATTGCATTTCAGTTTATCAATGGCTATCCTAGCTTTGATTGGGATGTTTACCTCGTGAGTTTGTGGTTTGGAAATATAATAGAAATGTTTGGATTGGCCATGCTTAGTATGTTGTTCCAGGTTTTGTTGCGTTCCAAATTTTTGGGCTTTTTACTCAGTGTTTGTGTTGTTTTTTTCGAAAGTTTTTTCTTTGATTGGCTTGAGATTGACTCGAATTTAGTTGGATTTACGGCCACTATTCCTACTGCGGTTTATTCCGAGTTTTATGGGTTTGGGCCTTATTTACCTTTGAAATTGTGGTTTGGGTTATATTGGACTTTGTTTTTCGTACTCATGGCCTATATCGCTTATCTTTTCTATCCTAGAGGTAGAGAATTAGGGCTAAAATACAAATTAAACCAGGCATTTCAGCGATTTAGTAATAGCAAACCTTTTGGACTGACTAGTTTAGGGTTGTTTCTAATTACCTTAGGTTGGCTTGTATATCAAACTTTTTGGGTTAATCCATTTATCAGTGTAAAAGAAGAAATGGACATGCAGTCCTATTATGAAAAAAATTATAAATCTTATGATTCCATGCCTATTCCGGCTGTGGTTCATGCGGATTATACCATGGATTTGTATCCTGAAGACCGAAGATATAAGCTAGTAGGTAAGTTGACTTTGGTCAATTTTACAGATAAACCCATTGATACGCTATTGATTCATCACGCTCCGAAATTTCATTTTCATTATGACTCGAGTATTGGTCGGCAAGTTATTTTGGATGACAAAACACCAAATCCAGTGGAAATCATTGCCCTGAATAAAACGATGCAGTCTAAGGATACCCTTATTTTTGCTTATGATTTTGAAGAGTATTATCACGGTATAGAAAATAATTTGGAAAATGAAAGACTGCTGCCCAATGGAAGCTTCTTAGATTATTCGAGTTTTACGCCAAACTTCGGATATGATGTATCATTGGAAATCGCCCAAAAATCTGATAGACAGAAATATAATTTATCGGTGAAACCTGATAATTTTCCTGCGCTCGATTCAAATTGCAATATTCATTGCTCCTATAATTATTTAGGAAAAAATGCGAGTTGGGCCACCATCTCGAGCAAAATCACCACAAGTGCAGACCAGATTGCAGTTGCTCCAGGTGCCTTAGTATCCAAAGAAGTGAAAGGAGACAGAGCGACTTATGTTTACGAATTAAATCAACCGTCCATTTTTTTCTTTTCCATCCTTTCAGGACGCTATAATGTACTAAAGGACAGCATTAATGGTGTGGTTTGTGAGGTCTATTATACCCCAAATCATCATGAAAATATTGGAGAAATGATGAAGTCCCTCAAGAAATCTATTGCTTATTATTCGGAAGCCTTTGGTCCTTATCAATTGCCTGTGGCTAGAATTATCGAATTCCCACAGTTTTCCTCATTTGCCCAAGCTTTTCCTGGGACGATGCCTTATAGTGAGTCTGTTGGGTTTACATCAAATTTGCCAAATAGTAAATATGATATCAATGAGATTTTTCACATCGTAGCACATGAAATGGCGCATCAGTGGTGGGCACATCAGATCGTTGGTGCGATGATGCAAGGCGCTACTTTGCTTTCAGAGAGCTTAGCTGAGTATAGTAGTCTCAAATTGCTCCAAAAAGAATATGGCGACGATATGACGGCTAAATTTCTCAAAGATGCAAATATGAATTATGTTTTCTCGAGATCCATGGAATCCAAAAAAGAGAGTAGTTTGCTCGAAGTCGATAATCAACCTTATATTCACTACCAAAAAGGCAGCATTGTACTCTATGGTATTCAGCAGCTTATGGGTGAATTGAAGTTTAATCAAGTACTCAAAAATTTGATTTCTACCTTTGCCTACAAGTCAGCCCCATATCCTAATGCCTATGAGCTCTACAATCGATTGATATCCGCTGCTCCAGATAGTCTGCACACCCATATCCGAGAGGGAATTCAGAGTATCGTCGTCTGGCAAAATGATATATTATCGCTGGAAACGAAAAAATTAGCTCAAGGAACTTATGAAACCAAAGTCAAACTCGAGTTGAAAAAATGGTCGAGTGACCCTAAGGCTAAACAAACCCAGTCAAACAAAGACAATACAATCGGTCAAGAAAAAGAAGCCAAAATTGATGATTATTTCGATATTGCACTATATCTCAAAGGCGATGATAAATTGCGATATGGTCAAATGATTCACACACAAAGATTTAAATTTACGCAGACAAATCCTGAAGTGACTATAGTTTCAAACGTAAAACCAGATTTAGTCGTACTCGATCCCAACTTTCTTCATATCCACAAAGACCCTGAACTCAATAAAGAAAAAGTAAAATAGGGAATCTAAGGCAATTTAGCCTATTGTTTGCATATTTAAAAATTAAATTGCCTTATTTCCCTGCGCGTTTTCTGTCGTTTTCGTCGAGAAGAATTTTTCTAATTCTAATCGATTTTGGCGTTAATTCCACATATTCGTCTTCGTTGATATATTCTAAGGCTTCTTCCAAACTCATGTCCACTTTTGGGGGAAGTCCGACATTGTCATCTTTTCCTGCAGCTCTAAAGTTGGTTAACTGTTTTGCGGTGCAAATATTAATGACCAAATCGCCAGGTCTGATATGCTCTCCAATGACTTGTCCTGCATAGACATCATCGCCTGGTTCGACGAAAAATCGACCTCTGTCTTTTAGTTTTTCCATAGAATAGCCTGTCGCCATTCCTTTTTCTTTAGATATGAGCACACCATTTAATCTCGAAGGAATTTCACCTTTCATTGGCTCGTATGCCTTAAAACGATGAGCTATGATTGCCTGACCTGCACTCATAGTTAGCGCTTCATTTCTAAAGCCAGTCAAACCTCTTGTCGGAATTTCAAACTCCAATCGCTGCATATCTCCTTTTGGATTCATAGCTTTCATTTCTCCTTTTCGCTGAGACACTATTTCTATGATTTTACCTGCAAAATCATCAGGTACATCTACCGTCAGCTCTTCGATAGGCTCGCATTTTTGACCATCGATTTCTTTTACAATGACTTTAGGTTGACCTATTTGCAACTCAAAACCTTCTCTTCTCATTGTCTCTAAAAGTACAGATAAATGCAAGATTCCTCTTCCAAAGACGAGAAATGAATCAGGAGAATTGGTATCATGCACTTTTAAAGCGAGATTTTTTTCTAACTCTTTTGTCAATCGCTCACGAATATGTCTTGAAGTCACAAATTTTCCTTCTTTACCGAAAAATGGAGAATTATTAATGGTAAAAAGCATACTCATTGTAGGTTCATCTATTTTGATACGCATTAAGGCTTCCGGATTTTCGAAATCAGCTATAGTATCTCCAATCTCAAAATCTTCAATACCGGTTACCGCACAAATTTCACCAGCTTGCACTTCTTCTACTTTGACTCTATGAAGTCCTTCGTAGAGAAAAACTTCTTTAATACGCATTTTTTTGGCACTTCCATCTGCCTTCATGAGCGATATAGGCATATTCGGTGCCAAAGAGCCTCGTTGAAGTTTACCTATAGCAATACGTCCAGTATAATTTGAAAAATCTATAGAAGTTATTTGAATCTGTACGGTACCTTCAGAAACCTGAGGTGCCGGGATTTCAGAGACTATAGTATCAAAGAGCACATTGATATTGTCCGTGACTTGGGTATGATCTGTACTCATCCAACCTTGTTTGGCCGAACCATATATGGTTTTGAAGTTAAGTTGATCCTCAGTAGCTTCTAAATTAAAAAATAGCTCAAATACATCTTCTTGCGCCTTAATGGGATCACAATTTGGCTTATCGACTTTATTGACTACGACAATAGCTTTTTTACCCAAGGCTAAAGCTTTTTGCGTGACGAATCTCGTCTGTGGCATCGGACCTTCGAAAGCATCTACAATGACTAAAACACCATCACACATATTGAGCACTCGCTCAACCTCTCCACCGAAATCCGAGTGACCAGGAGTATCTATAATATTTATTTTAGTGTCTTTCCATTGAATAGATACATTTTTAGATAAAATGGTAATACCTCTTTCCCTTTCTTGGTCGTTATTATCTAAGATTAATTCTTCAACTTTTTGATGTGATTGGAAGAGTTGAGCAGCATGGAGCATCTTGTCCACCAAAGTAGTTTTACCATGATCTACGTGTGCGATTATGGCAATATTTCTAATGTTTTTCACTTAAATTTGATTTTGGGTTTGTTTTAAAAATTATGCAAAGGTAAGACTTTTAAAATTAATTCTTACCTTAAAATAACCATTTTACCCCAATTCTCTGTGAAGAACTTTTCTAAATTATTGCTTTGACCATGAATTTGCTCAAACAATTCATTATCCATGAGTGTCATGTCTTTTTGGTCATAGGTGACTTTGACACGATAAAAATACACGCCATTAGCCAATATATCACCGAATCTGTCTTTGCCGTCCCAAGCATATTGTGTGCGGTTGAGTCCTAAATTTAGTGGGCCAAGCTCCTCTTTTTTGATTTCTTTGACCAATTCGCCTCTAATATTCATGATTTGAATACGCAAATCTTCAGGCATTTTGCTTCCTGTCAAAGTAAATATAAACTGAGTAGCGGTAGAAAATGGGTTCGGATAATTCATAACTCTACTTATGGTAGCTTTGTTGATGACTTTAAAAGCGACTTTGTACTGATATCCTCTAAAACTTGACGAAGAAGATTGGTTCTGTTTGTTTTTATTTTGAATATATAATTCATAAGTCCCGTCTTCGAGCTTAGGTTGATATACAAATTTGATATAATTTTGGGACACATCAGTAGCAAGATTATACTGAACTTGAGGATTTCTGTATGGTACAAGCACTTGATTGCCATTTGGATATTTCAAATATACTTGCATCAAGGCAGTATCATCTAAAAGTAAGAATTGATTATCATCTTTTAGTTGAATTTGAATGCTTGGATTTGCAGAGACTAATTGATTGTCAACGATTCTCTGCTGATCAAAAGTCACATCGAGCAAAGGATTATTGACTATAGATTTTACAAAAAAATAAGTTTTCCCGAAATTGTTCTGATGTATATCTTCTGAAATATGTGAAGAAGAATCTAGTGGATTGAGTTCATAAGTCACGAAATTATCTCCTTCGAAATATCTAGATTTATCCAATAGGACATGATGCCTAGTTTTTTGAAATCCTTCTATTGCATTGGCTTGTGTATAAAACGTTTTAGTGTTAGCTTGCTTATCAGCAATTATAGTCCTAACTAGAAAAGGCTGCATGTATTTTTCGTTTAGCGACTCTATCCCAAAGCCAAAACTATCGACTTGACCGAAATTAAGCGTATCTATTTTTCTTTCATAATGAGCTATATTAACTGCGACATCAGCTGAGGATTCATAGATAATTCTTATATATTCAATTTGTGGAGGTGTTCGATGTATCGCATCTTGAGTATTTACTTCATATTGAAGCTTGGGAAATCGACCTAATAAGTTAATCCATTCTATCGGTGTGTCAATCTGATAACTTGTAAAAGTTCTAAGCAATTGTTTGGTGCCATTATTGGTCACACCATAGAGTTTGTGCGTTACGTTATCTGTATTTGGGGATTCTGAGGATTTGAATTTAACTTGAAGCTTTTTCCAGAGCAATGCAGGCCCAATTTCAGGCGTTTTGAAGCCGCCTTGTTGCCAATTGCTTTTTAATAAAAAGCTCGCACGATGCACTTCACCATATTGCCTTCCAATGGATTGATGTATAGGAGTAAAACTCCCTTTTTTTATGGCAAATACAAATGGTGCTTGAACTTGCTGCTGTACCAAGGAATCTAGCTTTGTGAATCCATAATTAAAGAAAAAATTCTTTAGACTTGCATCCCAAAAAGCATATTTGGGTTGAAGAAGGCTATAGAAGATCAAAAAATCTCCGTCAGGCACTTCATTAATCATATTGAGTATGACTTCCGACCATGGTCTATTTGGCATCGGATGATTGCTTGGAGTCTTGCCAGTATCAATATAAACGAAGCCTTCTCGCTGAGGTAAAGACTGTAGAAAAGGCAAAGAGTTTAGGGAACCCCATTTCACCCCATTGATTGTGGTGTCTGTTGAAGTTTTCTGAATACCTGTTTTTCCATCGATCCAAGCAATATTGATACCTGAAGGCATGATATTGTATTCTCTATAGGCTTGATATAAGACATTGTCCATAGACCAGGTATTATTATAAGTAAACCAAAAACCCCAGTTTCCATCAGCTTTTACCTCAATTAATTTATCGTCTTGCGTATATTCAAAATTCCTATTAGGCCTGAGATAGATTCCTGTATAATCATTTTTCTGAAATTGAAAATAGTGGGATTGATTCCAACCTGGAAAGGGTTGATTCGCTAAAAAAACAAAAGAACTTGTTTTCCAGTTGATTCGATCCTCAGGAGTAAGACTGTCTGTAGTAACCCGCCAATAATAGACGCTAGAGTCTTTGAGGATTATATTAGGTTTCCACTCGAGCAAAGGCTTCGTCGAAGTTAGTGTAGCGTTTTGCTTCAAAGGTGAGTTAAACAGCTCTGTGGTATCAAATTCAAAGCGAAATCTACTTTTGGGATTGCTTACATCATATTTATAGGCATACAACGTAATCGTGTTTTGATTTACAATACCAAAATTCTTTGGTTGAAGCGGGAAAATATCATCTTGAAGTACTTGAAACGACTGAGAACTTATAATGGAGTTATTTTGTTCATTGAGCTCTTCATATTGATTTTCATCATCGATTTTCAAAGACAGTGTATTTGATCCGACACCTTTGTTATTAACCAATGTAGGAAGTTTGAAAATAAAGGTATCGAAGTTATATGGCGCTTTGATCCTAATTAGACGACTATCAATTCTTTGGCTGCCGACAAATCGATTGATGCGCAGTGCGATGCTATCCTTTATGGCCTTGCCTAAATTGTAAGCGATTAGTCTAACTTGAAAAGAATCTTGTTCGGATGTAATATTTTGAGACAAAATAGTAAGTAAACTAGCATCAATATAATAATCTGGTTTATTATAAATAGGAATTGGGATGGCTGGGTCTCCATTTAAATTAGTTTCTATAGCATTATAGACGATAAAACTTCTGAGTTGAGAGAAATAACGTTTGACGATCCACCCTGAAGCCTTAGATAAGGTTTGACCAACTGAAGTTGACACTTTGTTTTCTATCATTCTATCATAAAAGCTGTTTGAAAATATCTTTAATGATAAGTCATAGGCATCGTTGCTATTGCCTATAAAACTCACAGCACCTTTGTCTTTGCTATTTATAAAGCCTTCGCCAATAGATTCTGAGAAATTAAATGCACTTCCTGCCTTACAACCATTGATTAGCATTATAGGACATTTCCCAAAATTATTATACTCAACAGCGCTTTTGAGGCCCCCATCGACTAAGGTAGAAGATGAATGTCCCAAGAAACTCAAGAAACCTACGCCTTCATTAATTCTGTCTTCTAAGGTTTTAAATAAATTATTAGGCAAAGGTTCATTATACAATTTAAACGTATTATGAACTCTAAATCCAAGAGGCGTATCGACTAATTTTGTTTCCAAAAATCTCATGTGTGCTCTGTAATCTGTTAACTGATCATTTCCAGTGCCTCCTGCTAAATGAGCCGCCCATTTCAGCCAATCTTTATTCACAGGATTTGCACCTGAAATACCATGATTATTATAATTTGCTTCGTAGGCGATTACTTTATTGAGATAATGTCTTACCGTTTGTCCGGATAATGCAGAAAGCCTCCCTACTGAGGCATATTGCGTATCGAGACCCTTCATTACAGTCCAGTAATAATCATTGGGTGTGTTGCCCCACCATGGGATTAAAGCTTGATTTAAGACAATCGGAAAGCTAAGCGGCATATTAAAGGCATATCCTTTTGATATGATAAAGAGATTTTTTGGTTTTTTCTGCCAATTTAAATTGCCATAGGTAATGTAATTTCGGTAGGCAGCAGGATGCTTCGGCACCCCGTAGCTAAATAACTCAGAGAGTTCATCTGCATATACTAATGATGCCTGATGCTTGCCTCCTTCAGGTGAATTTCGATACGCTACATAATCTGAGAGTGGATTTCCTCCGAAACTGTCTTGGTTATAGATAGGCTGACTTAAAACGATGAAATCAGCTTCCTGTGTGAGTAGTTTGGTATTGAAATTTACATTTCTTCCATTTGTCAAAGTATTTATTCTATTTTCAGCAGTAAAATATAAGGATGATTCTCCAAAATTAGAATCTATATACAATTTAAAATTGGATAAAGGACTAAAAGATAATCGTTGCATTCGAGATAGATTATATAAAAATGTCCTTTGATTATTGTGAGCGAAGCTATTGAATTGAATGTTGAATCTATGACCTAATGTATCTATAAAATACATTTGATCTTGATTATTGAGCGCATTGGCTAGTCTAAAAAAGGAAAAGCGTAAATAGCCTACCCCGAGAAATTGCATGTTTTGATCATAAGTTACATTAAGCGTGTTAGAGGTATTGAGCAAACTACCACTGATACTTCTTCTTAAGCGACTCAAAGAGCTAGTCGGTAGAAAAGTATCTTGGATTACAGTAGAATTAAACCTTATGGTTAATTTTTGCAAGCCTCTAGCTTTAGCTACATAGTTTGCCTCTATATAGGCGTCTTTAAATCTAACTACACTAGGACTAGAAAGCGTCGTATTGACAGCAGCATTGAAACCGTAGCCTTCAGCATCATCATAATCTGGAGAAAATACATAACTTGTCTCGTTTACATAGGTTCTAACGCCCTCATGATAAGTACTTCTATTAGTTATGAGTTGTTGGGCTTTTAGGTGAGCTATAGTTGTGGTAGTTGCGTTAGTATCGTTGTTATAATTAGTAAATCTAGGATTATTTCCTACTCTATGCGTTAAATAGACATAGGCTGAGTCTGTGACCAAGCTCATAAATGGGTTTAGCATTAGAGCGGGATTTCGGTAGAGGGAAGTATCGATTTGATTGGTATGAGCAGGTAAATAAAACTCAATAAAATCAGAGTTCTGCGGCGTATTAGTCCATGATAAAAATAGCGGAATTTGATTGCCAAATGCGAAGGCAGTCAATTCAGAAGCATTTGACAAGGAAAACCCTGGAAAATTTTCTTGTAAATAGGCAATTGAAATTCGATACACCCCTGCATTTCTATAGGAAAATTTGACATGAGGCTTTGCGGCATCTATCCATTCAAATCCATAGTTTGTCTGCCCTAGTGCCCCAAGACAATATATCCACAAAAAGAGCGTTATGGCTTTGTTGCTTAATTTTTTCATTACAAATGCAAATATAATACTTTTATAACGAAAAACGCTTTAAATTATTTATCCACATTTAAGTCACAAATCGAGTTTAGCAAGCAAAAGGCACAATTTTTGCAAATAAAAAATGTTTTAATAGAAAATTCTTATATAAAAATGATAACATATCGCTTAAATAAAATTAAATTTTTTCTTTTTTCTTTTGTATTTGCAATAGGATTAAATGCTCAAGAAGGCTTACATTTAGTGTCTGATTTATATGTTAATGATTTGAGAACTGATTTTATAAGTGTTCGAGGACATGTGACAGGTAGTAGAAGTATTTTCAAAGCGACTAATATTAGTACTCCAACGACTAGAATTACTAAATTCTTTTTTGAAACTAATGGAACTTCTAATCAAAACATACAGCTTCTTCAGACGCCAAACTACCGAATAAATAATGGTGCAGGGGTTACTTTGTTAGCACCGCTAGCAGTGGATTCTTTTGTCAGATTTGAAGCCGGCAAAGTCAATATGGATCGTAATAATGATGCAATTTATTTGTCTTTTTCTCGTTGGGCTAATTATTCTGGATACAAAAATACTTCTTTTGTAGATGGTCATGTTCGTAAAACTGATTGTAATGTCACTTCTATTATGGGTTCTACATTTTGGTTTCCTACAGGTCAGGGCCCATATAATGCTCCAATTGGCATAAATACGTCTCCAGTTCAAGATGTGTTTACTGCCATGTATTACATTAGACCAGATAATAGTTTTATACCTTTTGATGTTTTAGATTTAGCGCTTCAGAATAATATGTCTGGTACCGGTTCACCTTATGTAAATGGCAATGTTAGTCAAACAGAGTATTGGAAATTAGTTAGAAATAGCTTGAGTGCTGCAACTTCGCCTATGACAGTTACTTTGGATTTCAGAGATCCTCGCTCAGGAATGGTTTCTGATCAAGGCTCATTAGTAGTTGCAGAATGGAAAGTTCCCGGACATAGTGCTTGGCAAAATGCAGATTTTTCAAATATTTATAACTTTTCTACCTTAGATACAGATGGTGACGGAAAACCTAATTATTGGTCTGGACAAATTGCTTCTGGAACAGTTTCGTTTTTAAACGGTTCTCCTACTACCTATCTCACTATCGGTACATATGATAATACGTTAAATCCCCTCCCAATTGAGATTAAATCCTTTACCAATACCTGTAAAGGAGATGTCATCGAAGCTAATTTAATCACGGCAGGGAACATTAAAGACGCTGAAAAAATCGTTTTTCTTGGCGGAGATGACTTAACTAGTTTACAAGAGTTAGCATCACTTCCTTATCAAAACGATTTGATGAAATATTCCGTAAATATCCCAAGAACAAAAGATTTGAACTACGTAAAAGCTGAAATTCGCAAAAGTCTTGGAGCAACTATTAAAACACGTTTTATCCCTGTTGATTGCGGCTTAGAAAAAGCATTAAGCAAGCAATCACTCAAAGACTTAAGCATTTTCCCTAATCCGTCTTCATCTCATTTCTATATCGATTTCCAAAAAGAAGACGAATTCGCTGATTACGAAGTCTATGATATGCTTGGAAGGCTTCATATCGAAGGAAAAGTAACAGACATTTCTAATTCTATCGATATAAGTCATTTAGCGCCTCAAAACTATTTCGTCAAAATAAAAACAGCTAATCGTTCGGTTAGTTTGCCTATTACCGTTAAGAAATAATTTTTCAGTTATAAATTTATTGAGTATTTTTATGGACATCATACCGTCTATAAAAATACTCATTTGTTTTGAAATAATTTATATAAACTTGCATCAAATTTAGTTAATAATGAAAATAGCCATTATAGGCACGGGTTATGTCGGATTGGTCACAGGAATTTGCTTCGCTGAGACCGGACTAGATGTATGGTGTGTCGATATACAAGAAGAAAAAGTAAATAATCTAAAAGCGGGCAAAATTCCTATTTATGAACCTAATTTAGAGACATTGCTCCATAGAAATCAAAAAGAAAATAGAATTCAGTTTACCACAGATTTGAATCTAGCAGTACAAGAATCTGAGGTTATTTTTTTAGCTTTACCTACACCAGATGGTGGTGATGGTGCTGCGGATTTGAGTTTTATCAGAAATATGGCACATGAGCTAGCGCAAATCATCAAATCCTATAAAGTAGTCGTCAATAAAAGCACAGTGCCTGTAGGTACAGCAGATGAAGTCAGAGAAATATTCTTGAGTCATGAAAATCATTTTGTCGATGTCGTCTCTAATCCCGAATTTCTCAGAGAAGGATATGCCGTAGAGGATTTCCTCAAGCCAGATAGAATTGTCATCGGCAGCTCAAGTGCGCGGGCTACAGAAATCATGACCAAACTCTATAAACCCTTCGTCAGACAAGGAAATCCTATCTATATCATGGATGAGCGCTCCAGTGAAATGACTAAGTATGCGGCAAATTCATTTTTAGCTTTGAAGATATCATT
Organism: Chitinophagales bacterium; assembly: GCA_025455685.1. Classification (GTDB taxonomy): domain Bacteria; phylum Bacteroidota; class Bacteroidia; order Chitinophagales; family JADJOU01; genus JALOMB01. The sequence continues at coordinate 27,824 of JALOMB010000015.1, forward strand.
TATGAATGAAGTAGCAAATCTTTGTGAAAAAGTCGGCGCGAATGTCGATTTCGTCCGCAAAGGTATTGGTGCAGACTCTAGAATAGGCAATAGATTTCTTTTTCCAGGGATAGGTTATGGTGGAAGCTGCTTTCCCAAAGATGTCAAAGCGCTGCATAACACTGCTAAATCCTCAGATTATCAATTTAAAATCTTGGAATCTGTCATAGAAGTCAATGATTTACAACGTCAGAGATTTATCCAAAAAGTTTTTGAACATCTTCCAATAGACCAAAATACGAAAATTGCTATTTGGGGACTTGCCTTCAAACCCAATACAGATGATATTAGAGAAGCACCAGCTTTGAACGTTATTGAATCTTTATTGTCCAAAACCAAACATATTTCAGTTTTCGATCCTGAAGCAATGAATCATGTCAAAAAGAAATTTCCTGAAGTTCATTACGGCGACAATCTCTATGAAATACTTGATGGGGCTTCTGCTTTATTGATTTTGACAGAATGGCAGAATTTCAGAACGCCAAATTTCAAACTTATCAAAGAAAAAATGAAGCAGCCTTTGATTTTCGATGGTAGAAATGTTTTCGAGCTCGAGGATATGGAAAAAGAAGGATTTCAATATTTTAGCATTGGCCGCAAAGCCATAAATAAATCTTAATATGTCAAAAAGAGTTTTAATCACAGGTGCCGCAGGTTTTTTAGGGTCACATTTATGTGATTATTTCGTAGAGCGAGATTATCGTGTCGTAGCTATGGATAATCTAATTACAGGAGATATGGCCAATATTCAGCATTTGATGAAACTGCCAAATTTTGAGTTTTATCATCATGACGTCTCAAAATTTGTTCATGTAGCTGGAGAAATAGATTATATTCTTCATTTTGCTTCACCCGCTAGTCCTATTGATTATTTGAAAATACCAATTCAAACTTTAAAAGTAGGTTCTTTAGGCACGCATAATTTGCTTGGATTTGCAAAAGCCAAAAATGCTCGTATCTTGGTAGCTTCCACTTCTGAAATATATGGGGATCCTATGGTTCATCCTCAAAACGAAGACTATTGGGGTAATGTTAATCCAATCGGACCTCGAGGAGTTTATGATGAAGCCAAGCGTTTCCAAGAAGCTATGACAATGGCTTATCATAGATTTCATGGTGTAGAGACTAGAATAGTTAGGATTTTCAATACTTATGGGCCTAGAATGCGGTTGAATGATGGTCGGGTATTACCTGCATTTTTTGGTCAGGTTCTAAGAGGTGAGGATCTCACTGTGTTTGGTGATGGAAGTCAGACTAGGAGTTTTTGTTATGTCAGTGATTTGATAGAGGGAATTTACCGACTCTTGCTCAGTGACTATGTTTATCCTGTAAATATTGGAAATCCTAGTGAGATTACTATTTTGGACTTTGCCAAAGAGATTATCGATTTAACTCAGTCTTCACAAAAAATCATTTATCAACCTCTTCCAACTGATGATCCGATGCAGCGAAAGCCTGATATTACTAAAGCTAGAGAGATTTTAGATTGGCAGCCTTTGATAGAGCGTCAGGAAGGATTGAGGCTTACATATGACTATTTCCGAGAGTTGAGCTCTGAGCAGCTCAATAAATACGAGCACAAATCTTTTGAAGATTTTAATAAAAAGTAGTATTGTTAGAAGTTTGTATAAATTAAACTTAATAACCTCGATCTAGATTTATCTTTATCATAAATTTATATTTATAAGTAACTTACTTTTAAATGATTGCATAGTAGTAAATAAGTTAAAATCAAAAAAATATGTCAAAACTTAACGTTGACCAAAAAACAATAATGTTACTTTTTTCCGACAAGAAATCGGATTTTCTTATTCCTGACTATCAACGACCTTATGCTTGGGAGGAAGGACAATGCCAAACGCTTTGGGATGATATTTTTTCATTTGCTTTTCCAGATAATAATTATGAGCATTTCAACAAAGATGAAGAATATTTTTTGGGCTCTATTGTAACTTTTGAGAACGAAAATGGGAAAAAAGAAGTTATTGACGGTCAGCAACGCTTGACTACTTTAATGCTTTTACTTCGTGCTTTTTACTCTAAATTTGGTAATATGCAGGACAACAACTCCAAAAACACTAGAGAAAGAATTGCTCAGTGTTTATGGAAAACAGACGAGTTTGGAGAAGCAGATTTGAATAAATTAAAAATTGATTCAGAAGTAGCCACAGACAATGACAAAGACGAATTTTTAGAAATTTTAAGAACAGGCATTGTAAATAAAGGACAAAAAAGCAATTATGCTAAAAACTATATTTTCTTTCAACAAAAAATTGAAGAGTTTTTAAGTACATATCCTGCATATTTTGCATACTTGCCAGCTCGGATTTTGCAAAACTGTATTCTTTTGCCCATTGAAGCAGAATCACAAGATACCGCATTAAGAATATTCTCAACATTAAACGACAGAGGACTTCCTTTATCTGACGCTGATATTTTTAAAGCACAATTTTATAAACACTATGGTGCTAAAAATGAAAAAGATGCTTTTATTGAGAAATGGAAAGAATTAGAAGAAATAAGTAGTCGAATTTTCAAACCTCTGAACGGAACTCCAATGGACGAACTTTTTACAAGATATATGTATTATGTTCGAGCAAAACAAGGTAATAAATCAAGTACAACAGAGGCACTTCGCAAATTTTACGAAAAAGGTAAATACGCCATTTTAAAACAAGATGAAACTTTACCAAATCTTAAAGTTTTAGTTGATTTTTGGAATGACGTTTACACTCAAAACCAAGAAAGGAAAAAGACCAATTAGACGAAAATAAACTTGAAATTTTCTTAAACAAAATTATTGCATTTGTTTGGGGTTATTCTTTTACAAATCCTGGTGTGAATGCTTTGAGAACTCCAGTTTATGGAGAAATGATTAATGTTGTTACAAATAAAGAAGTGAATTTTGAGGAACATAAATTTGAAGAAAACACTTTAAGAACAGCAATTAATAACTTTGAATTTAAAAACGGAAGACCAATAACTCGCTCAATGCTCACTTGGTGGGCATTTAATGACAATAATCAAGAAATACCAGCTTTAAATATAAATTTCGATATTGAGCATATTTTTGCTCGAAAACGACAAGAAAACGACAAAACTTTAAATAATACTAAAAATCTTGAATCACTAGGAAACAAAGTATTATTAGAAGACAAAATTAATATTAGAGCAGCAGATTACAGATTTAGCGACAAGGTGAAATATTACAAAGGTTTTAGAAATGACAAAGGACAGCAAAAAGATGGTACTATTATTACAGAATTGGTTA
>JALOMB010000160.1 GCA_025455685.1 Chitinophagales bacterium
AGCGAAACGAAAAAGGTCGCCAAATCCGTAAATATTTTATAGAAGTAGAAAAAAGAGCTCGTGAAATCCACGAAGAAGAAAAAAATCCGTCAACGCATGGGTTGAAGCCCATCAAAATAGGCATGGAAATGTTTGAGGCCATTTTGGCACTCGCCAACTACCAGGACAGAGTGATGCTCTTCAGAGCCAATATCAATCAAATGAGAGCAATTAGTAATAATTAAAATTCACCCCAAAAAAAATAACAATATGAACTTAATCTATCACAAAGCCATCCAAGACCACCTAGACATTTGTCCAGAAGGTGGCGAAGGCCATGTCATCATGACCACTAGAGGTCCTAGATTCTTTCCCAAAAATCCTCCTAAGCCCAATCCCATTCTCAAACTCCAAGACAATTTAAATCGATATAAATTTGAGCTAGAATGGCTCAAAAACCGAAAATTTGTAGTGATCAATAGCGATGCAGCAATTAGAATTATACAGAGAGAAATCGACATCAAGACCGAGCAAATTAGGGTAGCTGAGATATCTTTGAATAGTCTCCAAGAAGCTAGAGATCAAGGTAGAGATATCTCCAATATCGATGTAGATAGCTTCGATTCCAAAGTGGACATGAAATTCTTTGAAGGGCTATAATTAATAATTAAAAAGTAAAATCATGAAAAATAAATTATCAGACCTCAATAACGCACTGTTTCAGCAGCTGGAAAATATCCAAAACCCAGAGGAAGGCACTGATGTAGCGATGGAAATAGAAAAAGCCAAAGCCATCACAGGCATCTCTACCAATATCATCAACATTCATAAGCTGGCTTATCAAGCCGCCAAAGAATCCGGAAGAGAAGAAGATTTCCTTGAGACCCAATTCACGAATACTCCTAAATCTATAGACCGATGAGATGCAAGTTCTGGACTCAAGAAGAAATAGACCTCTTGGTGGCGCTTTATCCTGATCACTCCAATGGAGAGATAGTCAGGAAAATCAAGAAAACCAAAAAGTCAGTGCAAGCGAAAGCCTTTCTGCTAGGCTTGAAGAAATCTAAAGAATACACAGCGGCTTATAAGCGCAAAGGACAATTCAAAAAGGGTCATAAACCCTTCAACAAAGGCAAAAACATGTCAGAATATTGCAGCCCAGAAGTCGTCGAAAAAATGAAAAAAACGCAGTTCAAAAAAGGTCAGAAACCACAAAATACTTCTCCATTAGGTTATGAGTGCATTCGGCCCGACAAGTCAGGACGCTCCTACATTTATGTCAAAGCCCATGAGGATAAACCGATGATACTGAAGCAACGATATATTTGGGAGAAAGCCTATGGCCCGATACCCAAGGGTTGTGCTATAGTCTTCAAGGACGGCAATAGCCTCAATGTGACTTTAGAAAACCTAATTTGCTTAACAAGAGGAGGCTTAGCGGTTCGAAATAGTATTCATAATTACCCGGAAGAACTCAAAAAAACTATAAAATTAAAAAATAAAATTGTTAAAAAAATTGCCAAAAGCAAGACTTAAAAAATTTAATCAAAAAAAAATATTAACTATTAGCTATTAACCATGAGAAATAAAATAGAAATAATCCAAGAAATAAACAATTCTAAACACCTCTTTAATAGTATTAAATATAAAGTGCTGGTCAATGATAAAGCAGTATATTATATCAAATCTAAGGATTTTAATACAATAGAAAATCATCCGATTAGAAAATTTGAAAAATGGCTACTAGGTGAAAAAAGCCAAAGCCGAAGTGATATTACTAGCAATATTGCTGATGTTAGAGATTTGCTCCGTCATATTCGGTTTGAGTCGCTCAATCTCAAGCAGAAGTTTCTCTATGTTTTGTTTAAGAAGTTTTTCGGTACCTACGAAGCCGCCCCTAGTCATTAAATCTTTGAGTTCAGCAGTTATCATACATATATAATTTACACAAAAATATTAAAAAACTATTAATTATTAACTATCAACTAAAAATTTATGGCTACAAGAACAAAAAAAACCATCCTCCAAAACATCTCTGAGCACACTTACCAAGAGTGCCTCGCTGCCTATGCCAAGAGCGAAGCAGAAATCCGAAAAATCAACGCCGAGATTGATTTACAAACCCAGAAAATCCGAGAAAAATACGCGGATAGACTCAAGTCTTTTTCTACGATCAAGGACGAGAGCTTTGATGTGGTAATGCAATACGCCGAGGAGCATCCAGAACTATTTCACAAAAAAAGAAGCGTAGATACGGCCTTTGGTGTCTTGGGCTACCGCCTCGGTACACCCAAGCTAGCCACTCGCAAGGGCTTCCAGTGGAAAGCCGTTTTAGATTTGCTCAAAGAGAAATTCCCTAAATTCGTCAAAGTCAAGGAAGACGTAAACAAAGAAGCTATTTTGGCTGACAAAGAGCTCACAGACCACGACCTCAAATCCATAGGCGTAGAAATCATTCAGGAAGATAGTTTTTATATTGATCTAAAAACTGAAGAGATAGATTAATTATTAATAAGTAATAAGTAATAAACTTAATTAAATGCACAAAATATGAATACACCACTAAACCCCGCTATTGGCAATGTGCTGTTAGCGGCTGGCCTTCGGGTCAGAACCAAATGGGGTTGGAAAGCTAAAGTCACAGAAGTAGTTGATTGGCAATTTAAGTTCGGTCAAGGTGTAACGGTCAAAAGAGAAGATGATGGTAAAGTTTTTTCGCTTTGTCCAGATGACATTGATTGGGCTTGCCGCTAACGGTTTTGGGCTTGGCGAAGTACCGCCTTGCACAATGCTGAAATTTAGTATGAATAAAGCCTATTCAGCAGCATTTGGTTACATTTTAAAAGAATTAATATGAAAAAT
>JALOMB010000070.1 GCA_025455685.1 Chitinophagales bacterium
TACGGCGGTCTGCGAGACAGCGGCAACACCCGCGAGGGCAGGCATCCCTGTGTTTGACGGGACTGCCGTCGCTCAGCAAATTCAGCAGACACCGCCAATGTATTCTGCTGTAAAGGTGCAAGGGAAGCCCGCATATTTATCAGCTAGACAAGGCAAAGACCTCAATCTAAAACCAAAAACTATATCGATTTATCAAATCGATATCTTGGATTTTTCTTCACCCTTACTAACTCTTAAGATTCATTGCAGCAAGGGCACCTATATTCGCTCCTTAGCTCATGATATTGGCAGGGCTTTAGGAATTGGTGCTTATTTAGATGATTTAGTACGAACCCAAATTGGAGCTTATACTTTAGATGATTCTTTTGAAATTTCTAGTTTAATCCAATATCTCGAAAATTTAGACTTGAATAATTCACTATGAGTGTATTGACTATTGGAGCCTTTGATGGCGTACATTTAGGACATCAGGAAATTTTTAGAAAAATGAAACAAATAGCTTTAAACTTAGCTATAGAAACTCGCCTTATTACATTTTCGCCCTATCCTAGAGTTTTTTTTGATTCTAATTTTCCTTTGATAAATTCTTTGGAAGAAAATAAAAAACTAATTGCCTCTTTTGGCATTGATCATTGTGATGTTTTTAGTTTCCATGATATCTGTGATATGCCCGCAAATGATTTTGTAGCAATGATATTTGAGCGTTTTAAACCTACATGCATCGTATTAGGTTTTGATCATCGATTTGGCAAAGATAGAGCGGGAAGCATTGATACTTATCGAGCTCATATCAACTCTAATCAAGCATTTCAACAATGTCAGTTGATAGAAATAGACGAATTTCAAGAAAACGAGTTAAAAGTTAGCTCTACTAGAATTCGTAAACATCTCTTGTCTAATGAATTAAAAGAAGCTTCTCAATTGCTAGGATATCCATTTTTTCATACATCCAAGGTAGTCAAGGGTCAGCAACTAGGTAGTAAATTGGGTTTTCCAACGGCAAATTTTGAAAGAATACCTAATAAAATCGTATTGCCTACGGGTGTTTATCATACTCAGACTCATATCCAGTCAGAGATTTTTGCGTCTATAACTAATATTGGCTATCGACCGACAGTATCTGGCAAAGATTTAAGTATAGAAACGCATATTTTGAATTTTGATAAAAATCTTTATGGACATGAAATTCAGGTTGATTTTTTAGAATTTTTGAGACCTGAGCGAAAGTTTGATCATATAGATGATTTGAAATTGCAAATTATATCCGATATAGACCTTGTAAAAAAGAAACTCGGAAAAACATAAATTTTTTATATCTTTGCGACCTGGCCTTGTAGTTCAACTGGATAGAACAACGGATTTCGGCTCCGTAGGTTGAGGGTTCGAATCCTTCCAAGGTCACTTTTTTTTTTGATGTTTTTAGTTTTTTATTCATTTAATTGTATAGCAAAGTGTATTGTGCACATGCAAAATCACCTTGAAATAAAGTAGTGCAATATAAATATTAAAAAAGAAATAATTTTGTATCTTTGTACTTGTTTTATAATTTTGGACTAGGCACAAAACCAAAATAAAACAGTTTCTAAAACAAAGATAATGAACTTAGCTCTTAAGATTGGTGGCGTACCCGAACATTTTAATCTCCCAATTAAAAAAGCAATATTCGACGGTGTATTTGAAGCAAAAAACATTCATTTTAATTGGCTTGATTTCCCAAAAGGAACTGGAGCTATGATTGAAGCCTTAAATGAAAACCATATTAACGCTGCGATTTTACTCACAGAAGGTGCCATTAAATTTCTAACGCAAAACCCTAATTATATTTTCTTTGATTTCATAGTAACCGCTCCACTCTATTGGGGTGTATTCGTCTCACCCAACTCTTCAGAGCAATTAACCGATTTTCACAAATTTGCCATATCGAGACCAGGCTCTGGATCACATCTCATGGCTTATCATTTTGCCACTACTCATAATATTAGCGAAGATTTAGTTTTCGAAACAGTAGGCGATATTGAGTCTTTAGCAGATTTTGTAAATAGAAACCCGAACTATGCCCTACTCTGGGAAGAATTTATGACTCAAAAATTTGTCCAAGCTCAATTAGTAAAACAAATAGGTGTACTACCCACACCTTGGGCTAGCTTCTGCATGGTGATAAGGCGTGATATGGCCGAAAGCTTCCAAGATGAAATTCAGTTAATGCGAAACTTAATGCATGGGATTTATTATAAATTTAAACAAAACGCCACAGAATCCATAGATTATATTTGTAAGTTTTATGACTTAGGTTGGGAAGACATGAAAGTATGGTTTGATAGAACAGAATGGAATGATGGTTATTTAGATAAAAATTTTTCTATAGCGCAACTCAAGATTTGTTTTGATTTTTTAAAGCAGCAAGGCATTATTACCAATCAAGACTTCGATAATTTCATAAGAGATAAAACAAATTTAGTTTGAATTTCTTTAGTCATTATCTTCTTCATGATTCCTCAGATGAGCTAAGTCGCATCAGCAGTATAATGCCTGACATCTTTATTCAATTCAATAAGCATTGGCAACAGAGCAAAGATCAAATTTCAAATCAAAATAGCAGGACTCTTCAATCCTTCTCAAAAGGGATTGAACACCATTATCTTGTAGATGATTTTTTTCATTTACATCCTTGGTTTTTAGATCAAATCGAAGAATATGGTCTAAGAATCAGAGCCCTAGAAGATTTGTCTCATATCAAAAAGTCCCATACACTTATTCATATATTTATAGAAGTAGTCATTGATCATTTTTTAGTCCTGAAATATCAAAATGAACTAGCGCTGAAATATGATACGCTAAGCCAAATTCCTATAGCACTAATCGAAGATATCCTAAAGGCTTTAGGTTATTCACCTGAATTGATTCAAGAAAATTTGAACCTTTATCAAATTTATTTATCTAAAAAATATCTCATGTTTTATGCTGACTTCGCAAACTTATATAAACCATTGTTTTTCGTCACCAATCGATTTACAAACTTCAAGAAAGAAGATTTTGCTCATCCATTTTTCAAAGAAATTTATAAAGAGATTATAGAGAAAACACCTGATTTTTGGTTAGTATTACAAAACAAATTATCCCTAAATAAATAAATTTCAAATGTCTCATTATTTTAAATACTTTTTTTTGACTTTCTTGTCGATGACTATGTTGAGCTGCAAAGTCAAAGCTATAAATTATCTCGGTATGGAAGAATGGCGTGTCAGTCAAGTCGGTGTCAGTCAAGTGACTATAGAGACGAATTTAAAATTCAACAATCCCAATAATTTTGGTGGTTTGAGGCTCAACAGTTTAGATTTAGATGTCTTATCTCAAAATCAGAAATTAGGTGTAATCCAAGCAGCTAATGGTACCATAACGATACCTGCGAATTCAGAATTCTCGATACCTGTAGCATTTTCTTTTTCACCTTCAGATCTTTTAAGCAATATAGAAAAAATTGGTGGTATCCTTCAATCCTTATTTAATCAAAGAATACCGATACAAACTAAGGGGAACGTAAATTTTGGTTATGCTGCATTTAATTTTAATAAGAAGATAGACGAAACAAGGACTATAGATCTAAAAAAATGACGCTAAAAGATTTTTTTTTCATAGTATTATTGTGGCTTAAATTCATACTCAAAGCGCAAACTAGGATGCGCTTACATTCACCTCTGATTTTTGACTTAATGAGTAAATCCATTGATAAAAAAGCACATCAAAAAAGAATGAAACGTTATAATACTTTTGTAAAAAATCATGATAAAAGCGTTTCATATCGAAGCATTGGTGCCAAAGAACACCTAGTAAATACAACATTATACGAAGTTTATCGTCGTACAAAATTAGGCTCAATCGACCAAAATATTATAAATCAGATCTCATTTTATTTTAATAGTCAAGAAATTTTAGAATTCGGAACTTCCTTCGGATGCTCTACCCTTGCCCTAAAATCAGATACAAATAAAATTACAACCGTAGATGGCTTAGAAATCGGTACGGAAATCTTAAAAGAATTCCTAGCACTAGAAAACATCTCAAACATTCAGTGCATTACCTCAGATTTCGATACTTTTATGTCTCATTTTTCTTTTGAACCTTATACGCTATTTTATCTCGATGGAAATCACCGTTATAATCCCACAATGCGCTATGTCAAGAATTTTATTCAGGCTAAAATTTCTAAAGAAGATTCCTTTATTATAATTCTCGACGACATAAGATATTCGAGAGAAATGTGGACTGCATGGCATGAGTTAAGCGCAGACCAAAATATTAACTATATTTTAGATTTTGGCAAGATTGGGGTATTGATGCGTCATAGCCATCGAGTAGCGAAGCAATATTATTATTTATGGCCAATGTTTGGTTAAGGTTCATTTAAAAAGTTTATATTTGCATTTTAAATTATGAATAAAATTATTCCTATATTTTCTCTTTTGATCTTATTACTCATAGATCTCTATGGTTATAGAGCACTTAAAACTTTGATGCTCAATAAATCCAATACCTATCAAGTCATTGCTAAAACGATTTATTGGTCCACTACAATATTTACAATTGTATTTTTTGTATTGAGTTTGTCTATGAATTTAAGGACACAAGGTAACACGTTGACGAAGTTTATGTTTGGCGTTTTTATAGGAATTTTCGTATCGAAAATCCTAATGCTCGTTTTACTTTTGATTTCTGATGCATTTCTCTATGTAATGCAGTGGATTCAGCGTGATAAACATACTGATTTTCATCTTCATAGAAGACAATTTCTCTATCAAGGTTTATTCTATATATCTAGTTTGCCAGTTTTCGGGTTTATTTACGGGATGTTAAAGAACAAATATAATTATCAAATACATAAACAGGAGATATTTTTCGAAGATTTGCCTGCTTCATTTGATGGGTTAACTATAGTGCAAGTTTCAGATATACATTCAGGAAGTTTGGATGATACATCTGCAGTAGCCAAAGGCGTCGAAATGATAAACGCACTTAAACCAGATTTGTTTTTGTTTACAGGTGATTTAGTAAATAACTATGCCTATGAAATTGAGCCTTTTCTAGATATTTTTTCTAAAATCCAAGCAAAACTAGGTCAATATGCCGTATTGGGCAATCATGATTTCTCAGATTATGTAACTTATAATTCTAAAGATGAAAAAAGAAAAAACCTCGAAGATTTAGTCTCACATATCGCTAAATTGAATTGGAAACTTTTGAGAAATGAACATGTAATTTTGAAATCAAGCCAAAAAGAACAAATTGCATTAATCGGAATAGACAATTGGGGTGCACGAATGAGTTTCGCTAGATATGGGAATATGAGCAAGGCTTATCAAGGCACTGAATCGATTCCTTTTAAAATTTTAATGAGCCATGATCCTTCTCATTTTGAAGCTGAGGTAACTCAAAAATATACAGATGTCAACCTAACTTTAAGTGGCCATACACATGGCATGCAGTTTGGAATAGATACGGCTTGGTTCAAATTTTCGCCAGTTCAGTTTGTTTATCGATTTTGGGCCGGGCTCTATCAAGTTGGTAAACAGTTCATTTATGTCAATCGAGGCTTTGGATTTCTTGCCTATCCGGGCAGAGTTGGAATCTTGCCTGAAATTACTCAAATTATTCTAAGAAAAAAGTAACACTATGAGCCAATTTAACCCCAATAATATAGCACAAATCAATGGAAATTTATTTGGATTACCGAGAGATATCGATAGAAGCGAATTAGTCATCTTAGGAGTAAACTGGGATGTGACTGTATCCTATGGAGATGGTACTAGTCAAAGTCCAGATGCGATACTAGAAGCCTCTTATCAAGTTGATTTATTTGATTTGGACTATGGTAATTTCTGGGAAAAGGGTATTTTTTATGCTCCTTGTGCTCAGGAAATTATTGATTTATCATCACAAACCAGACCCTTTGCTATTGAAAAAATAAAATTACTAGAAAAAGGAACTCCAGAGGAAAACGCTTTGATGCAGTCCTTAACAGAAAAAGTTAATTTAAGTACTCAAAAACTCAATGAATGGGTTTTTTCAGAATGCAAAAAAGTCTTAGATTCAGGTAAAAAATTAATTTTATTAGGTGGTGACCATTCTACACCACTTGGTTATCTCCAAGCTTTATCCCTGCGCAATGAATCTTTCGGAATTCTTCAGATAGATGCTCATCAAGATTTGAGAAGAGCTTATGAAGGATTTGAATTTTCTCATGCTTCTATAATGTATAATGCTTTAAAGCTAGATTCAATAAGCCATTTAAGTCAAGTTGGTATTCGAGATTTCTGTGAAGAGGAGTTGGATTTTGCAAGAAATCATACAAAGGATATTCATATTTATTTTGATAGAAATTTAAAAAGACAAAAATTAGAAGGTAAAATATGGCGTGATATTGCTCAGGAAATTGTTTCAAAACTGCCTCAAAATATCTACATCAGCTTTGATATCGATGGTTTAGACCCTAAATACTGTCCGAATACCGGGACGCCAGTTTTAGGAGGCTTAGAAATAGATGAGGTGTTTATGATTTTTGATGAGATCAAAAAACAGAATAAGACAGTTATCGGTATTGATTTAAATGAAGTTGGTTCAGATTTGTGGGATGCCAATGTAGGTGCTCGGATACTTTATAGACTTAGTGGTTTATTTCTTACACAATAAACTAATTTATGATAAAACAATCTAAATGTAAAAAAGAATGAATAAACAACTTGTACTGCTACTTTTTTTTATGTTCTGTCTTTTTCTTCAAGCCCAGAAGCGTGTAAAAATTAGTCATTCTACACCAAAATCTGAATCAAAAAAACTTATTCAAATCTTTGGCCCGACGACACAGTATATCAATCCTATTACGATGAAGATAGATTCTGAAATCACTCGTGTAGATGGGAAAAAAAATGGAACATGCTATTACTATGACAGTGGCTTCCTAAAAGAAACAATCACCTATAATATGGGCGTCAAAAATGGTATATATCGTTCGATGTATCCCAATGGAGCAGTAATGATTCAAGGCATTTTCGTGGATGATACAATGGAAAATATATGGTTAGATTATTATGAAAATTCTGTCATCAAATATAAAAGATTTTATAAAAAAGGCATGATCAATGGTCAATTTATACGCTATGATTCTTTAGGAAATGTGAGCGAAGAAGGCATGTATAAAGAAGGTTTGAAGCATGGTAAATGGACTAAATTTTTTCCAAATACAAATCAAATTGAATCTGAACTATATTATAAATCTAATTTATACGATGGAAAAATGAATGTTTACCATGCAAATGGAAAAGTAGCCAAACAAGCCTTTTTTATCAATGGAAAACTAGAGGGTTTATATCATGAATTTGATAGCTTAGGTAACCCAATTATACGAACTAATTATATGTTAGGTAAGAAACATGGTGGATATGAATTATTTTATCCAAACAAAAAGACAAATGAAGTAGCTTATTATCAATTTGATATACTCAATGGTCAATTTAAAAGCTTCTATGAAAATGGAAAACCTAAAGAACAAGGAGAATTTAAAGATGGAAAAAAAATAGGAAAATGGAAAATATATGACTTGCAGGGCAACAAAAGTATTGAAAAATACTAAGATTAAGTTCTTTTTACTCGATATTGATGGTTCTCTTACGGATGGTGGTGTTTATGTAGACAATAATGCTTTACAATCAAAAAGATTTTATGCTCAAGATGGAGAAGGAATCAAGATCTTAAAATCTAGAGGGGTCAAAATTGGCTTTATAACTGCTGCCTTCGCTGTGAAACCGCTTATAGAGTCTAGAGCTCAGTTACTCGAGGTAGACAAAGTATATTGTGGCAAAGAAGCAAAGCTAGGCATAGCTCAAGGATGGTCAAAAGAATTAAATATTCAATTCGATGAAATGGCCTATTTAGGGGATGATATTTTTGATATTGAACTACTTCAAGCTGTTGGAATAGCATGTATTCCCGCTAATGCAAATAAGGCATTGTTTCCTTATGCTGCGTTGATTTCGAGTCAGATTGGTGGGCATGGTGCTTTTCGCTCAATCGTAGATTATTTAGTCGATCATGAGTTATGTTAGTATTATTTAGAAGTTGGTAGAAAGTATATCCCACAATATTTATAAATGAAACTTAATATACTTTTACTTCTTAATTTCTTACTAACGAATTCATTATTGGGACAGTTTTATGGTGATATTGATACTTTAAACAAAATGTATGTTCTAAATAATACGCTTGAAAAGTATGAAGCATTATCAATGTCAAGGCTTGAATCAAAAGAGATTTCAAATTATGATTTTTATATTTATGAAAGGATAAAAAATTATTCAAAAACGGATAGTTTTACTGAATATTCTCAAATATTAAGCAATTTTTTATCAAAAAACAAGGTTGAATTAAATCCTGAATTTGAAAATTGTTTTCAAAGATATTTAGACAAATATGCTGTAATCAAGCTTTCGACAAATGTGGCTTATAAGAAATGTAGACCTGATTTTTTTGTAATTCCCAATTTAAAAAATGATACAGTTACATTTTATTATTATTTAGATGAAAATTGTAAAGAATATGAACTAGATGTATATCCTGAAAAAGAAATAATATTAGCAATCAATAAAGAAAGATATCCGAACTATAAAAACTTCAAGTTTATTCATAATCAGGATATAATCGCATTAGATTTTAAGAAAAATGATTCTATAAAAGTAGTTAGTTTTGAAATAAATAGTCATAGTTGCAGAAGTTTTACAAATTCAAGTTTTACATTAAGCAAAGGAAATTTATTTTATAATGTTCAGTCAAATCATTTTAAAAATCCAAATTTAGAAAAGAAAATATCCGATTATTATTGGTATATCTTGATGAATAAATTAGATTTTAATCAATATAAATCAATAAAAGTTGAAAATAAAATTCTAAGAAATCCATATATTTATTCAAATAATTTATTGACAATTAAAACAAATAAAATGATTAGTCCAGTAGCATTTGAAACTTATTCTATAAAAAATCCAGAAACAATTACGTTTGATAAAGATAATAAAGATTTTTATGAATTTATTGTAGAATTATGGAAAAACCTTGAATAAAAACCATCTTTATAGCAATGACCTTCCCGATTAGTATCGGGATGCTCTATCCATCTGAATGTATTTTTGGAAAAATGTGACCTGGACAGGATTCGAACCTGTGACCTACTGCTTAGAAGGCAGT
>JALOMB010000071.1 GCA_025455685.1 Chitinophagales bacterium
TATCACGGAACAAAATTTGCCGTTGAAGGCATTTCAGAATCTTTGCATTACGAAATGGCAGAAATTGGCGTAAAAGTAAAAATTGTTGAACCGGGATTTATCGCTACTGATTTTGGTGGTCGTTCTTTTGATTTTCAAGCAGGAGATGTCGCAGAATATCAACCAATTATTGGTGCCTTGATGAAACAATGGCAAGACCCGAACAACACCATTTCATCGCCAAGATTAGTAGCCGAAGTGATTTTTAATGCTGTAACGGATGGTACAAACAGGCTTCGTTACCGTGCGGGAAGTGATGCTGAATATTTACTCGACACCCGAAAAAAAATGAATGATTCTGAGTTTTTTGAAATGATGAACAAGCAATTGGGGAAATAAAAACGGTAGCTAACTTTGTATTGGCGAAATGGCGGCGGTGGTGTGATTTTTTTTCTGGCAAAAAGGATTTTATTTTTTATCTTTGTGTATGATTTTAAAGATTTTGGTTATGACTTCACCCGACCTAACGGAAATGCTCTCCAACATCACGTAAATGACTTATGACAGACAAATTTAAAATATTAGTAAACTTTGCTGAAGGAAAATTATCAAGTAAAGACTTTGAGCAAGAAGTTTACACCAACAAAAAAAGGTTGAATTGCTTTCTGACCATACGCTATGTGCTTTGAGAGCCAACGAACCAACCAAAAGCTAACCCTAATATACCTACCTATGTGCTTCTTTGGCAATGTATAGTGTATCATGGAAAATGAAAAAAACAATGAATGACTATATTAAAAATATTCGGGAGGTAATAGGTACTAAAAAAATTATTCACCCAGCTGCAAGAATCATTATTGAAAGCAAAGAAGGTCAATTCCTTTTTATAAAACGCAAAGACAACGGTAAACTTGGTGTGATAGCAGGAGCCTTCGAAAACAATGAGACAATTGAACAATGTATCATTAGAGAAGTATTCGAAGAATCAGGACTAGTAATTAATTACTTAGAAGTAATCGGAATAAGCACCGATCCCAATCTTGAAACAGTGAAATATCCAAACCAAGATGAAATTCAGTATTTTGTAATTGAATTTTATACAAATGATTGGACTGGTGAACTAAAAGTCGACCAAAATGAAGTGATGGAAGCTTTTTTCTTAGGCATAGAACATGTTAGTGATTTGCCTAAAAACGAACAGTCTATTTTTGAAAGTTTACATTATTTTAGAAAGCACCAAAAAATTAGCGTTAGATGAAAATGCTAAATATCCTTTTTTTATTGATTTCCTCAAATCTATTTGCTCAGACAGACTTTTTTATCTCTTATGAAAATGGCTTAAATCAAATTTATTTTTTTGAGCAAAATAGATTCATATTCTTAGGCTCTAATGAGTTAAGTATGAATTATATAAATGGTTTTTATAAGAAAGACCTTGATAAAATTACCTTGAGTTATAAGAATGATTTATACCCATTTATCATCAGATTTTTAGATGCGCCCATTTCAGACAGTTTAACGCTTATTTTTACAGAAGATAATTATACCAATCTTTTAAATCAAAAGACCTATAAAACTCCAGAATACAATATTATCTATCAAGGCACCAAGTATCATCTAAAAACATACAAGACTAAGAATGCTTGTATATTTAAAATTCCTGTATCGAAAAATCTACAGAGTAGTCTAATCTTAAATGAGCAAGTTAGGTTTAATTTAGCTAAAAATCAAAATCAGATTTTCATTGAATCCAATCTGTATTATCGCCTCAATGTGTTGAATAATAATAAGTTAACTGAGTTTACTGTCGTAAACGATTCCTTAATAATTGATAATCATAAGATTACCTATAATAGGCTTAGAGATAAAAAATGGGAGCACACAACATATGATTCTTTTAGATCGAATACTAGAGAATTTCAATATGGATATCGAGATTTTGGAGAAAAAAATTTGATTAGAGAAATACACTTACTTGGTGATTTCAAAAAATTACCTTATTCAAAAGAAGTGGATATCTACCAAGAATATGAAATAGAAAATGAGGAATTTGCTGAAATAGAAGATATAGCAGTTTCTTCTGAAATCAATAGAGAAGTAGCGCCCACAGAAGAAATAATACCCTCAAAATCGAAAATTTTAGCTTCTTTTAAAGGTGGAACGTGTGCACTTCAAAGTTATATAAATTCAAGAACGCATCAACTTAAAAAGAAAAAGAATATAAAAAGTAAGGAATTTTATCGGGTAGCCTTTGGGATTAATCGTACAGGTAAAATAACATATGTAGAAATTTTAGAAGGGAGTAATGCCAAGTACAATAATGACATCAAAGCGATTTTTGAGACTATGCCTGATTGGGATAATGCCTATTTGAATGGTTTTCCGGTTAAGGCTAGAGCAGTCTATTCGTTATCTATAGATCCCTAATTGAGTAACTATCTTATTTTATAGAGCAACTCAATTATATTGATTCTTTCAACTGCGCTAGAATAATTTTTGCTTGGATTTGATAATGACTCTCATCATAAATGCTTAGCCCATTTCTTACTAGTATTGCCTGTGGGCTTTGATGCGTTACTTGAGTTCGCTCTGCCAAAGCATTTGATACTGGTCTCGCTTCGATAACTTCTATTTTGACGACATCCATTTCGGTTTCGAGTGCCTCGAGGTGGTTGATGATTTCTTTGTGTGCATAGGTGCTCACAGGACAAATCGTGCTATGTTTGAAGAAGAGCACAGGTCGCTCATGAGAATCTAGGAGTTTTTGTTCGAGTGCTTCGATAGAGGAGATTAAATTCATAAGGCTATAGTTTTGATGATTTCGTCGATTGCAGCAGTTAAAGCGTCTATATCGCCGTCATTATTGAGCTGGAAATCAGCCTCTGCGATACAGCCGAGCAAATTTTGTTTGTTCGGGTCTTCGGACTGACTTTCGCGCTTTTCATTAGCTACAAAAGTCTCAAACGAAACATTATCGGTTTCAGATTTACGAATTGCAGAAACGCGACGATAACGCTCTTCGATTTGAGCATCGACCGAGAGCAGATAGAAGCTACCTTTGGCACGAAGTGATTGGATTTCTCCTAAGGTGCGAATAGACTCAATAATGCAATTTTGGTTGGATTTCAGCGCTTCTTCATAGAGTTGATCCGTAATATAGCTAGGGTTATTGTTTGCCATGCGCAAATAATTAGCCATTTTGGTAAACTCATCTCTATTAATTGGAAGGTTTTTTTCTTTTAAGGTTTTTATTAAATATTCTCGTACTGAGAAATGTTTGAAACCAAAATGTGACATTAAATAATTTACCACAGTACCTTTTCCCGCACCTATAGTGCCAGTAATTCCAATAATGGTCATAGACTTGACTTTAAAGTGAGTAAGGTAATGTTTTCAATATGTGTCGTCTGCGGAAACATATCCACAGGTTGAATAAAATGAATGTCATAGCGCTCAGATAAAATCTCTAAATCACTCATCAAAGTCTTGGGATTACATGAAACATAAACGATTTTAGGAATTTTGGCTTCGAGCAAGGTTTTGCAAATCTTAGCACCCATACCTACTCGAGGTGGATCCGAAATGATAATATCCGGGAGACCTTCGTGGTTTAGGAAGTTTTCATCGAGCAAATGATACACATCCCCACAATGAAAAGAAAGGTTATCGATTTGATTCAAGGCTTTGTTTTCGTTAGCATCTGCGATAGCATCTGCGATAAGCTCTATTCCGATGACTTTTTTGGCGTATTTGGCGATATATAGACTAATGCTTCCCACACCACAAAATAAATCATAGACAATATCCTGTGGCTGAATTTGCGCAATCTCAGCTATTTTGTCATATAAAACCTTACATTGTGTCGTATTGGTTTGAAAAAAAGACTTTGCATGGATTTTAAATTTCAAATCGCCTAATTCCTCTAAGATGTAATCTCTTCCAGAGTATATTTTAATGGATAAATCATAAATAGAGTCATTGAGTTTTTGGTTTTCGGCATAGAGCAGGGAAGTGATTTGAGGAAATTTCGTATGAATCGCTGCGAGCAGGGCTTCGATACCTTCGTCTATATGATGCGCTACGACGAGCAAAAGGATTTCTCCCAAACTACTTTTTCTAATCATCATAGTTCTGAGATTGCCTTCATGCGCTCTGAGGTCATAGTAGGGAATATTCAATTCTTTGGATTTTTGACGCACGAAATTTCGAATTTCGTCATTAGGTGCGTCGATATGAAGACAGGATTCTATATCGATGATTTTATCAAACATGCCTGATTTATGGAAGCCTAAAGCATCTCGGTCTATTATTTCTTGATTATCCATTATCTGCGATTGGGTCAGCCATTTTTTATTGCTGAATCCATAATCGAGTTTATTGCGATAGCCTAGCGTAATTTCTGCTTGAATCATCGGATAGACATCGAGCTTAGGGAAATGATGCTCGACGAGTTTCTGCATATAGGCCTGCTTCATCTGCACTTGTATCGCATAGTCGATATGCTGCCATTTGCAGCCACCACAGATGCCGAAATGATTACAAAGCGGTTGAATTCTATGCAGCGATTGAGTAAGAATTTCTAACATTTGCGCATTCCATACCCCTTTTTGTCTTCTTTTGAGTTTGACCTTGACTTCTTCGCCGATGAGCGGAGGTGCGATATCGTCGTTGATGAGGACTTTATGCCCATCTATATAGCCAAAAGCCTGAAATTTACTCGTATGATTTTCGATTTTCAGTGTGTGAATCTCTTGGGATTTCATCTTAGGAAGCCTTTTCTTTTTTAAATAATTTAAGTAAAATAGGCAAAACGGATAAGAAGACGATAAGTAAGACTACTTTTTCAAAATTGTTTTTCACGATATCATATTGACCGAGGATATAGCCTAGGGAGGTGATAGAGACTACCCAAAGCACTGCGCCAGCGATAGAGTAGAGTAGAAATGTACGATACTTCATCTCTCCTGCTCCCGCTACGAAAGGCGCTACTGTGCGAACAATCGGGACGAATCTCGCCAAAATTATAGTTTTACCACCGTTCTTTTCGAAGAATTGTTCCGTTTTATCTATGTGTTCTCGCTTGAGAAAAAGTAGTCTTTCTTTGCTCTGTACATAGTCTCCGAAATATTTGCCAATGAGATAATTCAGATTATCTCCGAGCAAGGCTGCAGCGATAAGTAAGGGGATGATAAGCGTTAAGTCAATTTGTCCTGATGTCTTGCTGATGAGTCCTATCGCAAAGAGCAGCGAATCTCCGGGAAGCAAAGGCATCACGACGATACCCGTCTCTACGAAGACGATGAGAAATAAAAAACTATAGACCCAAGTGCCATAAGTTCCGATAAATTGAGACAAAACGGTATGCGGGTCTTTGAGGAAGTCTAGAAGGTAATGAATATAGTCCACTAAAATTTGATTTAGGTACAAAGGTAATCCATTTTCAGAAAAGTGAACTTAATTTTTTTGCTTTGAATTTCAGAGATTTAACCAAAAAATACCGCTTATTTAGAATGATTAAAAATAAAAAGTATATCTTTGTCGAGATTTAGTCACAAATTGTTATAAATATTACAAATGTCTTGATTTTTTTCATTAAATTTGCAGCCATTATTTAGAAATGATACAAAACTTAAACCCTTTATTGCTTTATCTTTGTCTTTTTTTTCAGAGATTTTTTGTTTTGATACTTTTATTATCTACTCAAATCACTTTGATTATGGCCCAAGGCCAGAAGGATTCTATGGCTATCCAAAAAATTAATAAAATCAAAATTTCTGCATATCGTACCAAAAACAATGTGTCTTATATACCTGCCCCAGTGCAAGTAATCGACCAAGAGACTATTCAGAGAAGTGGTTTGAGTAGGCTTGGTGAAATCCTAAGAGAGCATAGTGGTTTGATGACTTACAGCGATTTTGGAGTTCGAGAAGCAGTGCAAATTCAAGGTATGGACGCCGAATATGTCGCGATACTCATAGATGGTCAGCCCTTAATCGGCAAAACAGTCGGCTCTATTGATTTATCTAGAATTTCACTGCAAAATGTCGAAAAAATCGAAATTATCAAAGGCTCTTCATCGAGTTTGCATTTGTCAGAGGCACTAGGCGGTACCATTAATATTATTACCAAGAAACCAGATCACAAAGACAAAATTGCTGCAGATGGGTTATATAAATTGGCTTCTTTTATGACACATGATGCCTCAGCAAATCTACAATGGGTCAAAGGTAAAGCGGTTTTTGATTTATTTGGAAATTTCTATAGCA
The DNA here is from genome assembly GCA_025455685.1 of Chitinophagales bacterium. GTDB lineage: Bacteria > Bacteroidota > Bacteroidia > Chitinophagales > JADJOU01 > JALOMB01. The sequence goes on from JALOMB010000071.1 coordinate 6,246, forward strand.
CCCAAGGCTATAATCTCATTGAAGCCAATACGATTCCTACGGTTCAGCCTTATTATAACGCTACGATTCAGCCTAGATTTAAGTATCTAGCCAATGAAAAACTAGATTTTTCCATGAGTTCTAAGTATTTCTATCAAAACCAAAATAATAATCAGTGGGCAGCACAAGAAAATGTATCAGGTCAAATCAAAACCAATGAATGGTCACATACCGCTCAAGTCAATTATTTTATCGATACTAATTTCAAGATAACTGCAGATATGCTTTATGCTACTTTTGATGTATCTGAGCAGCTCACTGGGCAAGTTAACTTATCGGATACTAGCTTTTATAGTCAATTTATTCTTAGGCCTGACATTAGAGCGGCATATAGCTTTTCTGACAAGAAAATTACCTTAGGATTGGGAAGCAATATTGAAGGCTTATCACGAAGTCTTTTTGATCGACAAGCCAACAATAACTATCATTTTATTTATGGTCAGTTCGAAAATCTAAGACCTTCTAAATTTACTTATGCCTTAGGATTTCGATTGGATATGCATGAGCGATTTTCCCCTCAGTTCAATCCCAAATTAGGCATGACTTATCATGTCTCTCCAAATTATTCCTTCAAATTCTCCATAGGTTTTGGCTATAAAACACCTGATTTGAGGCAGTTGTATTACAATTTCTCAAGCTCCAATATAGGCTATACTGTCGTAGGCTCCTTGGTAGCAGCCGAAGTGCTAGACCAGCTCCAAGCCCAAGGACAAATCGCTTCTGTTTTTCAGCTACCTACAAAGGATTTGCAGCCGGAAAAAAGCATCAATATCAATCTCGGTGGTGAAGCCAAAAGAGATCGTTTTTCTTTGAAATACAACTTCTTCTATAATTATATCACCAATCTCATCGAGTATCGCGGTATCGCTACCAAAACCAACGGAAATTCCGTGTTTTCGTATTTCAATATCGACAGAATCTATACCTATGGTGCAGAGCTTTTAGGGAATTTTAGGGTTTCTGATCAATTCAATATTTCTTTAAATTATCAGTATCTTCAAGCGCGCGATTTCGGAATCGAAGATTTAGTAGCCTCCGGCAATGCCTTCGCAAAAGACGAGCAAAATGTGTCTTTTCGCTTGGCTGCTTCGGATTATATTGGGCTTTTCAATCGCTCCAATCATATAGTCAATTTTGCTATACGATATGATATTCCTAAATCTAAAACTTCTTTGAATTATCGAATGATATATCGCAGTGAATTTGGTATTTTTGACACCAATGGAAATGGGTTTCTAGATAAATACGATAGAAAGGTTTCGGGCTTCTTCACGCATAATTTGACGGCGACCCAAGAAATTCTAAAAAACCTAAAAGCGCAAGTCGGAGTGGTCAATGCCTTGAATTATACAGATGCGGATTTCATGCCTCAGATGTCCCCGAGACAGTTTTTTTTGACTTTGATGTATCACTTATAAAATTTTTAAGCTTATGTTAACGCCTTATATCAATATCCCCAAGCCTTTTTCGTAGCTTCATTAGCTTTAATTTAACTAGCTAAGCAATCCTTAGCAAATTTTTTACATATAACTAAAAAAACTTTTAATATTTAAACATTCAATTTTATGAAACAATTTTCATTATTTTTATTTTCTATCGCTATGATGACTATTATGTCTTGTGAAAAAACAGAAATCAAAAATTTCAACTCAGACAAAAAAACCGAAACAGACTTGTTTGCAAGAGTTTGGGATAGTCGAACTTTTCAGCCAAAAGATTCAGGGGAGTTTGTGCGCTATAGCTTCGCGAAAAAAGCCATAGTGACAGATAGTACTTGGGATATCGCTTTTAGAAATGATAAAATCATTTTAAATGGTGGACAAGCTGTCACGACCCTAAACGAACCAAAAAGAACAGGCTTAGCAGGCAGTTATTTTGTCGATTCTACTTTCGATGAAGTCAAATCTGTCAATTCATCGAAAACATTCAAACAAGACGCGCTCGGTTCCTATGGTATAGAAACTTGGTATAATTATAATTCAACTACTAGAGTAGCTACCCCAAAGGCTGGGAGAATTTATCTCATCAAAACCCATGATGCAAAATATGTCAAAATGGAAATCTTAAGCTACTATAAAGGAAATCCAAATCCTGCTACCTTAACATCTAGAGATACAACCTATGGTCATTATACCTTTATTTTTCAAACGACAAACTAAGTAGTAGTTTTTAGTTAAAATCTTATAACTCGTCCTCGTGGCGAGTTTTTTTATTTTGCGAAATGCGCCCGCCAGTAAGCCATCCCTTCAGAAGCCGTTTTTTGGATTACGGTGAAGTTTCGAGGCACCGAAATCTCATCTGCATGCAAATCAATGAGATAAGAAGCACAATTCGCTGGCGTAAAATCAATCAATCCAGCAGCAGGATACACTTGTAGCGATGTGCCGATGACGATAAGCATATTAGATTGACTCATCAGCGTCGCAGCCAAAGATAAATTTGGCACATCTTCCCCAAACCATACAATATCAGGACGTAACAGTTCTCCTTCTTCATTTCTATCCTCAGGATAGAGATCATTTATCCATCTTGTTCGCCATGTCTTATCCCAAGTGCAGGCACTGAGTAATTCTCCATGAAGGTGAAGCACATCTCTACTCCCAGCACGTTCATGTAAATCATCTACATTCTGCGTTATGACTTGAACCTTAAACTCTTCTTCTAGCTCTGCGATAATTTGATGCGCGAGATTAGGAATGACTTCTTGAAGTTGTCTTCTTCGTTGATTATAAAACTCAAAAACGAGTTTTGGATTCTTACGAGCGCCTGCTATCGAGGCGACTTCCATTACATCGTGATTTTCCCATAATCCATCACTATCTCGAAATGTCTTTATGCCACTTTCGGCGCTGAGTCCAGCACCACTGAGTATCGTCAGTGTTTTCAAAAGTGTTTTCAAAAGAAATTCGAATTAATCTATAATTGTGTAATGAAGTATTGCAGAAGTAGGAGGAATAGAACTAAATTGAACGGTAAAAGATACTCCAGGGTTTATAGAGAGAATAGCCGGATATATAATTCTACTTGGGTCTTGGTAAGAAAGCAAAATAGTAGAGTTACTTGAAACATTTGAGTTGTTGATAACTTGGGTTCTAGTGCCGGCACAAACAATCTTTTCTTTTTTAAGAACTCCTTTTACGATATTTCCTGCAGCATCAAACCCTAGGATTTTGTCTCCAATAGTACCTATTGGAGGAATAAATGTATCTTTTTTCCCATTAACTGTAATAATAAATCCGTTGCTTTTGCCTTCTATATCTACAGTGGTTAGGTCTGCAGCAGCAGTCC
>JALOMB010000016.1 GCA_025455685.1 Chitinophagales bacterium
CTGCGGTGAATTTTTCTGGAAAATTGTATCACGCGAATTTTTATGGTGTAGAACGTGAGACTGGTCTTATTGATATGGATAAGGTAGCTGAGAAAGCGCGCGAAGTCAAACCAAAACTGATCATTTGTGGGGCATCATCATACTCTAGAGAGTGGGATTTCGCTAGGTTTAGGAAAATTGCTGACGAAGTCGGTGCTTTAGTACTCGCAGATATTTCACATCCTAGTGGTCTTATTGCAAAAGGCTTGATGAATTCACCTTTGCCTCATTGTCATATTGTGACATCCACGACACATAAAACGCTTCGTGGACCTAGAGGTGGTGTCATTATGATGGGTCGTGATTTTGAAAATCCATTTGGTCAATTGACCCCAAAAGGAAATGTGAAAATGATGAGTGAAATTTTAAATTCTGCGGTATTTCCGGGAACTCAAGGTGGCCCACTAGAGCATATCATCGCTGCTAAGGCTGTTGCGTTTGGTGAGGCTTTGACTAAAGAGTTTTTGGAGTATCAAATTCAAGTTAGAAAAAATGCCAAAGTACTTGAAAAATATTTTTTAGAAAAAGGCTATAATTTGGTTTCAGGAGGTACAGACAATCACCTCTTGCTCATTGATTTGAGAAATAAAAACATCACTGGAAAAGCAGCAGAAAATTGCTTGAGTCAAGTAGATATTACCGTTAATAAGAATATGGTGCCTTTTGATGACCAAAAGCCTTTTATCACTTCTGGAATTCGAATTGGGACAGCAGCTATCACAAGTAGGCAAATGAAAGAAAGTGATATGACTTTTATTGTCGATGCTATTGATAAGGCTTTGATGAATAAGGACAATACAGAAATTTTGGCTTCTGTTAAATTAGAAATTCATAAATTTGCTTCAAATTTTCCTTTACCTCAATAATTTAAAAACAATGAATTTTCCACAAGAACTCAAATACACAAAAGACCATGAATGGATCAAAGTAGATGGTAATTTTGGATATGTCGGTATCACTGACTTCGCCCAAAAAGAACTCGGAGATATCGTATATCCTGAGTTTAGCACGATTGGTACGCAAGTAGCTAAAGATGAAATTTTCGGCAGTATCGAGGCAGTCAAGACTGTATCTGATTTATTTATGCCCGTGACAGGTAAAATAGTCGAACTGAATACCAAGCTCGACGCCGCTCCTGAATTAGTTAATTCTGACCCTTATGGAGATGGTTGGTTAGTGAAAATCGAAATCCTGAAACCTGAAGAGCTAAATGATTTGATGGATGCAGCGTCTTATCAGCAGTCTATCGGCGTATAGTTTAGCTAATCCCTTAATATTTCGCATAGCTTTATTATGCTGGGTTGCTATAGTCTTGACAATAAGTCTTTTGCCGCAGCATTCTCTACCTAAAGTTGGTATAAATTTCATAGACTTAGCTGTTCATTTTTTTATGTATGGACTTATGGCCGTTTTGATCATATTTGGTTTTAGAAATATAGCTAGAAAAGAAACTCAGATTAAAATTTTTATTGGTTTAGTAGTTTTAGGCATTATCATAGAATTTCTCCAAGAGTATGTAGCGATCAATCGATTTCTTTCATTATGGGATATGTTTTTCAATTCCATTGGAGCTTCTGTGATATTCTTGAGAACTTATTTGATAGAGTGAAGCGGTATTTTGATTATTTTCGTTCCATAATTTTTCCAGATTTATGTCTATTTTGTGGTGATAGATTAGATGAGTTTTTGGCAGTTATTTGTCAGAATTGTCTTTTATCGCTTAACTATACGACGATTGCAGAGATATATCAAAATAAAATAATTGACAGATTTCAGCATATTGGAAATCTAAATGCAGCCTATGCACTCTTTTATTATAGACCTGATAATCCACTTCACGACCTTATTGCTCAGATTAAATACCAAGGGAAGAAAGATCTTGCGCTGACTTTGGGTCAATCCTTAGGCAAAAAATTCAAATCTATAGCTCCTAACTTTAAGGCAGATCTGATTTTGCCTATTCCGATTCACCCTAAAAGAAGAGCTGAACGCGGATACAATCAGTCTTATGAAATAGCATTGGGATTAAGTGAAATAATAGAAATTCCCACAGAAGACTTATTGCTTCGTCTTCGTCATACCCCTTCTCAAACGAAACTCAATAAAATGGAACGACTAGCAAATGTAAAAGGAGTATTTGGCATTTCTAAAAGCGATTTGCCAAAGTTAAAAAACAAACATCTCATAATAGTAGATGATATTATTACTTCTGGTGCGACTTTATTAGAGTGTATTGCCTTGCTCAATGAATGTGGTGCAAAAGAAATAAGTATAATATCCCTATGTATCGCTTTTGAACTATAAAAAAACGACCTCAAAGAAGTCGTTTAAATGAGTTAGATAATGTTAAGACTTAGCTTCCAAGATATATGAAGAAATTAACTGTAGAAAATCGATTTTCAATATTTATCGGAGTTCCACTACCACCACTGTGTACATTGACAGTATGGGTATGATCAGGTTCAGTAGAAAGCGTATAAGTATGACTATGAAGACCCTCAGAGGATGTGTTATGAGACCCTGAAGCACCTACAGCGTTTTGTGTAATCCAAGTCCCAAGGATGCCAAATGGATCAAAAAAATTATCTAAAGTACCGACTGAAGAAGTATTATTAACTATATGGGTGTGATTTGGAAGCAAAGAAAAAGTAATGGTATGATTATGGTTTCCAGAATTATTTAGAAAGTTTTGTGGGAAATTGACTAAAGGTAAATTATCTTTAGTTACTGTCATTAAGTCAGTGCCTCCTAATGATGAAGCATCTCCTTTGTCAATAATTATTTTATTGTCTAAATTTGGCAACAAATTATTATATCCTACTAATGCTGCGTTAACCTGTGCCGTAGGCGGTAACAAATTTACGTCTCTATTACCCGATAGTTTATACCAGCCATTGTGGTCTATTGTTTGATGTGAAGCTTTGATATCTCCTATATCTGGAAGCGTATATCTAATTGAGTTCCATCTGAGATTATAATAGTAGTAAAATCCAAAGTCTTTATCCGTTTGAAAAACTAATAGTCCCTCTGCCGGGGCAAAAATAGCTACGCGTTGCGCTTGAGTCATTCTAGGTATCAATAATCCTCTAGTCGTACTAGTAATATCTAAGGCACTTGATGTATTTGGCGTTTGCGTTCCAATACCAATCTGTGCTTTTGAATCGATAAGAAAATAAAATGTGGCAGTAAAAAGTAGAAAAATCTTAATAAAAATTCGCATATAGTAAAATATTATTGTCCTAAATAAATAAATGTATTAAAAGAATGATATGAGTTTTCAACTGAAATAGGGATATTTCCGCCTTGGTTGTCAAAAGATTGAAAAGTATGATTATGATCCCCTTGACTTACTATCGAGGTATGAAAATGTCCTCCTGCTGGAGAAGTAGTACCTAATCCAGTTGGAGCACTCATTACATTAGTCTGGAAGAGACCCGTTGTGTTAGGTACTGCATCTCCAATAGTAGAACCCCAATATTGATGATTATGCCCACCCGCAGCAGTAATGCTATTGAGTGCATGTAAATGACCAGCAATTGTAGATACTGATGATACGTAATTATAAGGAGTAATATGCGAATTTTGTACGCTTCTCAAGTTGTCAATATTGTTGTTTTGAGCAAAAGCAGCTCCTGTGAACATAAGCGCTCTTCCATTTGAATTCGGCAAATTGGTTGTCAACCCGAGACCTTGAGCATTGGCTAACTGATTTGGATCTAAAGTGGTTAGCAGTCTTCCATCCAACTTAAACCATCCATTATGATCTGTAGTTCTTGCGGAATATTTGACATCTCCAATTTTAGGGGTGCCATCAGAGAGTCTATACCAAATACCTCCTTTGCAATACCAAAAACCTGCAGGCTCTGATACGCCAGAAGTAGAATTGTTTGTTTGAAAAATTAATAACCCATCAGTAGGGCTTGCTATTGCATTTCTCTGAGCAAACGTCATTCTAGGGATTAAAACTCCTTTATTGGTACTTGTAATATCCAGCATAGCATAGGCATCAGGAGTAGTGTTTCCTATTGAAGCCTGAGCATTAGCTAGTGTATTTAGGATTAACAAAAAAAATCCAAGTATTAATTTTATTTTCATATGCTTCTATTATGTTTTAATGCAAGTTTTATAGTGTTTTACTTACTAAAATATCAGTTTTTCTTTTGAATATATCTGCAAAAATTATGCCAATAAATTTCCTTTGTCACCTAATATTTCTATAACTTAAAATTTGAATAATTATTGGATTTGATGTCAACATTTTAAAAAAAAAATTCATGGTTGACTATTATTGTGGTCGGTTTCTTTCCAATTGTGAATAATTTTGTAGTCAATATTTCCTCCAACTGATTCTGGATGAAATTGTAGTGCTAATATCGGGAATTTTCTGTGTCTAAAAGACATTATTTGATCGTGACTATCCGTTGCAATGATTTGAATATCCTTACATTGTGTGTTAGTTTCTATCAATTGAAGTGAGTTATAGCGCACAATTCTATAGTCTATGTCTTCTCTAAAATAGGGAGATTTAGATACTATTTTTAACTGAGAGACTTGTCCATGATGTGGACAAAGAGCTCGAATGAGCTTCATACCAAAATATAAACCTAATGCCTGATGACCTAGACAGATTCCTAAAATTGGGATTTTACCGACAAACCTATCTAATATTTGGGGAATTATAGGATAATCATCCGGGTTTCCTGGGCCTGGACCTAATACTAAGTGTGTTGGATTAAGTTGCTTTAGAAGTATAGGATTAATTTCAGAAAAATTCACTAAACATACTTCTTCAAAGGTAGTTTCTAACCAATATTTGATGTTGAAGATATAAGAATCATCGAAATCTATTAAAAGTAACAAGACTCTTTTATTTAAAAGGATTAGAAAACTTAGGATCCTGAATAAATTCTGGATCATCGAGCGTTTTGATGAAGGCCTTAAGTTGGATAAATTCTTCGGGAGTTAGTTGAACACCGCCATGATCTATGTGTTCGAGATTGACCCTATCTGCTGTAGGACTATTCTTGAGCCCACTACTATAATGATTGAGGACTTCATCCAAGGTCTGAAATCTGCCATCATGCATATAAGGTGCTGTATAGCTGATATTTCTGAGGCTAGGTGTTCGAAAAGTACCATTATGAATTGGATTCTTGGTAATTTTGCCCAGTCCTAAATCTTCAAAACCAGAAATATCGACAACTTCATCTAATGCATTATTATGAAATCTCAAATTGGTAAAAAGCAAGTTACTATTGCTTTGACCATGGCAGTGAAAGCAATCTCCGTTTTCATTGTCAAATATAATTTTACCTTTTACTTCCAAATCTGATAAATACTTTGCAAAATTACCTTCTTTGAGACCTTTGTCCAAACGACTATTATGAGAAACCATCGTTCTGATGAAACTCGAAATTGCTTGAGCTATTTGAGTTTGAGTATAATCTTCGTTGCCAAAGACTTTTTTGAACATATCCCTATAAACTGACCTTTGGGCTAGCTTTAGGGTAATCTTTGCTTCATTAAATTGCATTTCATCGATTAAGGCATCGACAGTAGCAGACTCTATTGATTTTTCTCTACCATCCCAAAAGAAATTATCTTGAAACACTAAATTGAATAAAGGCATCGAATTTCTAGTGGTTAACTGATGTGATACTTTTCGATTTTTAGCAGAAGAATCGGCAAAAGCAAATCTTTGTTTGTGACATGAAGCACAAGACAAACTAGAATCTATGGATAAAATCGGATCGTAAAAAAGCATTCTACCTAAGGCGACTTTGTTTGTGGTCAAAGGATTATCCAAAGGTATATTTGGCTTAGGAAAATAAGCTGGTATGTTTAACTCATAAGGCACATCACCGGTAATATCGGGTAATTTTCTATCCTCACAAGAAATAAAAAAAAAAGTAAAAAAGACACATAAAAAGATATTTTTCATGGTCATCAAGTTTAAACATGAAGCTAAATACTAATAGCCTAGAAAAATAAAGACATTTGTAGTCAAATTTGCGTTAGTCACATCCATTACACCTGCCCAACTTCCTTGATTATAATATAAATCTCTAAGTCCATGTGAATGAGCAAGGCTCGGGGTCATATTTGAAATAGTATGGGTATGGTCTGGCTCATAGCTAGAGGAACCTAAAGTAGCTCTAGCTACTTTCTGAATATTATTAACATCAAACTGTATGTATATAGTTGGAAAGCCTTGACCATTTACAGTATGTAAATGATACCATTGAGAAACTACGTTATTTGTACTAGCATGATTATGAGATCCAGCAGCAGAAGAATTACCATTATACAAAGTATAATTTGGCATATTTTCTCTATTTATCTTTATTTGATTAAATCCACCACTTGTGGCAAGGGCTGATTTTTGTTTCAAAAATAAATTTCTATATTCTGGAACGCCAATAGGAAAACCTAGGCCATCCAAAACATTTCTTACTGAAAGAGGAAAAGAATTACGGGAACGACCATTGCAGAGATACCAGCCATCATGATCAGTAGTTAAGGCAGAATATTTAATATCTCCAATACTGTTTGAATAATTGTTTAGACGATACCATTTCAAATTATTATAAAAATATATCCCGGCAGGTTCAGAAGCAGTAGCATCATCTGTCTGATATACTAATAATCCATTCGGCACTATATTGCCAGGCATAGATATGGTTAATCTCTGTGTTCTAGTCATTCTAGGCATCAAAAGCCCTGAGTTAGTACTCGAAATGTCCAAAACTGAAGAAAAATGAGGTGCATTCGTATTGATACCTACCTGAGCTAAGATCTCATGTTGAGATACCAAAAGAATAAACAGAAAACAGAAAGATAAAAAAAACTTACTAAGTGATATTTGTCGCATCATTTATATTTTTGATAATTTATTAAATCAATATAGATTTCCTGCAAAAATCATGCCTAATTCATTTTTTGATCAAATTCTTACAAGATATCTATAGGATACTTAACGTATAAATCACTTAATTATTTTTAAAACAATGTTCAATTTATTTTTGATACTTTTGCATTTAATTTTATCTAAAAACTATGTTCGCATCCCTTAGCAAATCCATTTTAAAGATTTTTGGCACCAAACAAGAACGAGACATCAAAGCCACTTCTGCCTTGGTCGCTCAAATCAATGAGTTATATCAATCCTACCATAACTTATCTAACGATGAACTACGTGAAAAAACTATTGAATTCAAAGAAAAGATTCAAGACTATTTAGCACCGATCGACCAAGAAATAACTCAAGCAAAATTATCCCTCAAAGACCTCACTGATTCCAATGAAAAGGATAAAATGTTTAAACAAATCGAAAATCTCGAAAAAAAAAGAGACCAAAGCTTAGAGGAAATTCTCGATACAATTCTTCCAGAGGCATTCGCAGTAGTCAAACAAACTGCATATCGATTCACAAATCATACCGAGATTAAGGCCAAGGCTACTGATTTAGACAAGAAACTCTCTGAAAATCATCCACATATCACTATCGAAGCAGACCTAGTAAGCTATCAAAACTCATGGAAAGCCGCTGGAAATGATGTCTTATGGAATATGGTTCATTACGATGTTCAATTGATCGGTGGTATCATGCTTCATAAAGGTAAAATTGCTGAAATGGCCACAGGAGAAGGAAAAACTTTGGTCGCTACCTTGCCTGTATATCTCAATGCTTTAGCTGGACAAGGAGTACATCTAGTTACGGTAAATGATTATTTGGCTCGAAGAGATAGTCAGTGGAATGCTCCAATTTTTAATTTTTTAGGCTTATCTGTCGCTTGTATCGATGATACCACGCCACATTCACAGCAGAGAAAAGAAGCCTATCGCGCTGATATTACTTATGGTACCAATAACGAATACGGATTTGACTATTTAAGAGATAATATGGTCGAGTTTCAAGAGGAAATTGTACAAAGAAAATTGCATTTTGCAATCGTAGATGAGGCCGACTCGGTTTTAATAGACGATGCTAGAACCCCACTCATTATTTCTGGAAGAGCAGATGGCAACGAAGACGAAGAAAAATTATTTACCAATTTAAAACCTGCAATAGCTCAGTTGGTAGAAGCACAAAAGAATATTGTCATTAAACTATTTAATGAAGCCAAAGCACAAATAGCTGAGGGAAAAATTTCCGATACAGAAGGAGGTTTAGCGCTTTTTAGAGCATTTCGAGGATGGCCTAAATATCAGCCCCTAATCAAATATCTCAGTGAGGAAGGTGTCAAACAAATCCTTTTGAAAACAGAAGCGAGATATCTAGAAAACAACCAAAAAGAAATGCCAAAAGTCGATGAAGCATTGCTTTTCGTCATAGAAGAAAAACATAATTCTGTCATTTTGACCGACAAAGGTATCGAATTTATCAGTAAAAATCGTGAAGACAAATCCTTTTTCGTAATACCAGACTTAAGCACCGAAATGGGCAAAATCAACAAATCCAATGCAGATGCCCAAGAAAAAATCCAGCTTAAACAAGCTTTAATGCAGGAATATCAAACTAAATCTGAGCGCCTCCATATCGCAACCCAACTTCTAAAAGCCTATAATTTGTTTGAAAAAGACATTCAATATGTCGTCATAGATGGAAAAGTCAAAATCGTAGATGAAAATACGGGACGAATCATGGAAGGAAGGCGATACTCAGACGGACTTCACCAAGCAATTGAAGCTAAAGAAAATGTGACAGTAGAAGCCTCAAGTCAGACAGTAGCTACCGTAACCCTCCAGAATTTCTTCCGAATGTACCATAAACTCTCAGGTATGACCGGTACCGCTGAGACTGAGGCTCAAGAATTCTGGGATATATACAAACTCGATGTCAGTAGTATTCCTACCAATAAACCCCTCGCAAGAAAAGACAGAAATGATTTGATATATAAAACAAAAAGAGAAAAGTATAACGCTATCATTCAAGCGATTAGTGATTATCAAGCTCAAGGAAGACCCGTACTCGTAGGTACGACCAATGTCGAAATCTCTGAACTCTTAGGCAGAATGCTCAAAATGCGCAATATAAAACACAATGTCCTAAATGCTAAACATCACGGACGAGAAGCCGAGATCGTAGCCGAAGCCGGACAAAAAGGAGCGGTCACAATAGCTACCAATATGGCAGGTCGAGGTACGGACATCAAACTCAGCCCTGAGGTCATCGAAGCAGGTGGATTAGTCATTATAGGCTCAGAACGTCATGATAGTAGACGAATTGATAGACAGCTTCGTGGTCGAGCTGGGCGACAAGGAGACCCAGGAGAATCAGTATTTTATGTTTCTTTAGAAGATGACTTGATGAGAATTTTTGGTTCAGAGCGTATTTCCAAAGTCATGGATACCTTAGGACTGCAAGAAGGCGAAGTTATCGAGCATTCTCTCATCACCAAAAACATCGAAAGAGCCCAAAAAAGAGTTGAGGAAAATAATTTTGGTGTGCGAAAAAGATTGCTAGAATACGATGATATCATGAATCAACAAAGAGAAATTATCTATAGAAAGCGAAGAAATGCTATCGTAGGTGACAAACTTCAACTCGATATCGAAAATTTATTGCGCAATAGCCTTACAGAGTTTTATCAAACCTACGAAAGTAGCAAAGATATTGAGAATTTTAATCTCGATTTAATTTATTATTTTGGTATCAGTATAGAAGGTAATGATGATATCAGCTTTGATGATATCTATCAAAAAATAGTTCATGTTAGAGCAGAAAAACATGAAGAAATTGTCAAAAATCTATTACCTTTCTTCACGCAAGTCCATCAAAACGAACCGCAATTCCTCAATATCGTTTTACCTGTAAAATTTCAAAATCATCAAATTGATGTATATTGCAGGTTAAAAGATGCCGTAGAAACAGCTGGTAGCTCCATCATTAGAGATATTGAGAAATCCATTGTCATCAGCATATTTGATAATCTATGGAAAACTCATCTTAGAGAAATGGATGAACTCAAACAATCCGTTCAGAATGCAGCCCTGGAACAAAAAGATCCATTGGTTATTTATAAAAAAGAATCCTATGAACTCTTCAAAAGAATGATTCAGACTTCGAACTATACTTTGAGTATGCATTTGTCACAATATCAGATAACTATTCAGAATAACGAAAACCTCAAAGCCACTCAAGTACAACAAGTCACCAAACTAGACAACTTACAAACCAATACTCAGGATTTCGAAAACGATGAATACGGCGTAGCTGAAGAAGCAGAACGTGTCAAAAAACAGCCGATTCGTGTCGATGATAAGACTGGAAGAAACGAGCCTTGTCCTTGTGGTTCTGGTAAGAAGTTTAAAAACTGTCATGGAAAGTAATCCAAGTCTATGCTTAAATATGACCGAGAGAAATATCGAGAACTCGATGTAGCTATTGACAAATATCGAAATTTACTCTATGAACTCAAAATGCAGGTAATTTCTGAGAAAATCTCTAATTATCCCATTTTTCTCTATAGTTATTCTGCACAATCTGTCATAGGAAAGCTATTAATCGAAACTTCTGAAGCACATTTCATATATATTACGCATTTAGAAGACTTGTATCACTTAGAAATCATCACAAAAGAACATGTAGAAGCCTTTAGGATGCAATACAAACACAACTCAGATAAACTTTGTATCATGTTTTATTTTGACGAAGAATCCTCTGGATTTAGTTTTGTACCTGAGACGTGATTTCATCTTAAATTTTGTATTCAAATTTAATTCAGATTTGATTAGATTTGCTTTTTAAATTCTCCTACTTGAACTTTCAAATCGACTTCAAAGAAATTTTCCAAAGTATTACACGACACAAACTCAGAAATTCTTTGACTGGGTTTGGAATCGCATGGGGAATTCTCATACTGATGATCATGATGGGGCTCGGAGATAGTTTCCAAAAAGGTATTTTTCAACTATTTTCAGGTTATGCAGAAAATACGATTTTCGTCTGGGCTGGAGAAACTTCAATGAACTATAAATCAAGAGCTGCAGGTCAACAAATTCAATTTGGTACGGATATTTTGGTTAAATTAAAGCTTAGATTTCCTGAAATAGAAAAAATCAGCCCTGAAGTAGATAACTATTCAAATCAGCGCGTAGTATATCAAAATAATTTCACTGCAGGTAGATTGAGCGGCGTAGATATTGACTTCTTCGGTATCAAAAAACTAAAAATGAGTCAAGGACGTCTCTTCACCCAAGATGAAATAGAGAATCAAAGAGCCGTGTGCATCCTGCCTGAATCTCTGAGCGATGTGCTGTTTAAGGGCGAAAAACAGCGATTAGGCAACTTCATTCAAATTCAAGGTAATTATTTTCGGGTAGTCGGTATCGCCAAACCTGGAAGCAGCTTCGATGGTGGCGATAGAAGCAAGGTTTACATTCCTACAAATTACTACATGAGTTTATTTAATCGAAATAGCTTCGAGATTTTGGCCATTTCACTTAATAAAGAAACTCAAGGTGATGCATTCGTTCAAAATTTCAAAGCTTTCATGGCACAGGAATTTTCCTATCACCCGGATGATTCCAAAGCAATTTATCTGTTCAATCTTTCAGACCAAGTCAAGCAATTTCAGAATTTATTTTCTGGACTTCGAATTTTTATTCTTTTTGTCGGCTTTTGTATTTTACTAACAGGTATCATTTCTGTAGGCAATATCATGTATGTCAATATCAACGAACGCACCAAAGAAATAGGTATTAGAAAAGCGATAGGGGCTACCCCCTATGAAATCCAAAAAATGATACTCTTAGAATCTCTAGTGCTGACGCTAGTATCCGGATTGGTAGGCATGACCGTAGGCTTTATAGTGCTATGGTCAATGAATGCTTTCATAGTCGGTCAAGCCGCTGAAGATGATTTAATTCAAGGTGTTGGGGTTAATTTTGTCGTGGTATTTTTGAGTCTTTTGCTGATTGTAATTTCTGGCATTTTAGCTGGTTATCTCCCTGCTCGAAAAGCCTCTAATATCAAATCTGTACTCGCACTAAACCAAGAAAACTAATGCTATGACTTTTTACCAAAAACTCCAAAAACTTCCAAAAATTTATTATATACTCGGCTTTCTTGTCTTGCTAGTACTCAGCGGCTATTGGTTTTTTGGGAGAAATGCACATGTCGATGAAAATGTAGCGAATTTTACCAAAATAGAAAAAAGAGAAATCATAAACCGACAATTAATCGCAGGTAAACTCTCTGGAATCAAAGAAGTCAATATTAAATCTGAATTAGGTGGTATTATCTCTGATATATACATAGAAGTCGGTCAAAACATCAATAGAGGTCAGCCCATTGCGAAAATCAAATTTCTCCCGGATCCTAGAACTAATCAAGAGGCCAATAGACAAATTCAAATAGCCAATGCCCAATTTGAAAGAATTTTGGCTCAATTTAATCGAAATAAAGCTTTATTTCAAAAAGGCATTATTTCCAAACAAGAATACGAAATTAGCCTTCAAGAGTTTGAAATCGCTAATACCGACAAAATCAACGCCCAAAAAAATTTAAAAATCTCACGAGAGGGTTTTTCGAGCGCTAATGATGCCGTATCCAATGTCATTTATTCGACTATAGATGGCGTAGTTTTGGATTTACCTGTGAAAATCGGAGGTTCTGTCATCAACCGAAATACCTTCAATGAAGGTACTACAATTGCCACAATCGCTGATATGAGTCAAATCCTCTTCAAAGGTCAGGTTGCAGAAGGTGATTTGCCGTATCTTTCTATATCTCAAAAGCTTGAAATCGAAATTAATGCTTTGAAAGCAACTAAATTCGACGCGCATATTTCTAGAATTTCGCCCAAAGGGGTCGATGTGAGCGGTATTACCAAATTCGATATCGAAGCCATCCTCGTGCTGAGCTCAGAGCAACTCAACCGAATTAAGTCCGGATTTACAGCAAGTGCTGCCTTCGAACTAGAACGCACACCAAATGTTTGGAGTCTCGAGGAAAAATATATCACCTATGACGAAGATAATCAAGCATTTGTCTATATTCAAAAGAACAATAAAGCTTTCAAACAAAAAGTCCAAGTTGCCGTATCTAATGGGATTTATACAGAGATTAAAGCAGGCCTAAAGCCCGAAGACAAAATCTACACGACCCCACAAAAAATTGAAGAATGAATCCGCCCCTAATTCAAATGAATCATTTGCGTAAGTCTTATTTCTTAGGAAATAAAGAAGTCGAAGTGCTTCGTGGAATTGATTTGACAATCGAAAATGGCAGTCTGGTCTCTATCGTAGGCAAATCCGGTTCAGGCAAATCTACTCTGCTCAACATTATTGGGATGCTCGATGACTATCAAATTGGTCAATATTATTTTAAATCGCATTTAATCCAAGGATTAGATGAGACACAATTAGCTATTTATAGAAATAAATTTATCGGATTTGTATTTCAATCATTTAACCTTATCAATACGAAAACTGCTTTAGAAAATGTGGCTTTGCCTTTGTATTACCGAAATATACCGAGCAAAGAGCGCAGTCAAGCCGCAGAAGCAATGCTCGAAAAAGTTGGCTTAGGCGATAGAATGCATCATTTACCCAAAGAACTCTCCGGCGGACAAAAGCAAAGAGTCGCTATAGCTAGAGCTTTAGTTACTCAAGCAGATTTGCTTTTGGCTGATGAGCCCACAGGGGCTCTCGACGTCAAAACTAGCCGAGAAATCTTAGAACTCATGATGCAAATCAATCAAGAAGGAAAAACAGTAATCATCGTCACCCACGACCAAGAAATCGCCCAACTCTGTACCCAAAAAATTGATATTGTTGATGGAAAAATTTTGGATTATGCCTAGACTTTTGTTTTTCCTAATGCTCTGTCCCCTAGGACTTTTCGGACAAGATACGCTTTATTTATCGCTTGAAAAAGCTATTGAAATAGCTATGAAAGAAAATCTAACCATCAAACAAACAGAAATTCAAAACAAAGTAGCACATCTCAATATCAAACGTGCAGAAAATCGATTTCTACCAAGTATAAATGCTAGTGGAAACGGTGGACAAATCTGGGGGAGAGGGATAGACCCCTTGACCAATTCATTTGTCAATAGTGAATTTCGAACTTTGAATGCAGGTATTCAATCTAATCTCAATTTGTTTAATGGATTTCAAGATATCGAAAATTTGAAAATCCAAAAAAACGCTATGCAAGCCAATTTATCCCGTCGTCAGCAACAGGAAAACGATGTGCTTATAGAAGTGACCAATCGGTTTCTAAAAATAACTTTTATCAAGCAATCTATAGCCCTCGCTGATAGTCAGTTGGGTTTAGCCAAAAAAAATGAATGGATTACGCAAGAGCGGATTAGGCAAGGTAATTTACCCAAGAATGAACAGTTTAAACTCATCGCTCAAGTCAAGCAAGAAGAAGCTAATTTGCTCGATATCAAAAATCAACTTAATCTCGAAAATTTACATTTAAGCCAACTGCTTAATCTCAAAGCTGACAATCCCATTATCATTACACAGTTGTCTTCTTTTGATTTAGATACGACACAAATCGACTACTATATCATTAGAGCTTTAGCCAAAAATTTACCTATAAATACACGGAAACTAGAAGCCGAAAACGCCAAAAAACAAATCAAAATTGCACGTTCTGGACTTATGCCTAAGCTAGACCTTGGATTTGGCCTCAATACTAGTTACTCTTCAGTCAATCCTTTTCTAGATTTCAGAAATCAAATCGACAATAATCTCTCCAAAGTACTTTCGCTCAATCTCAATGTGCCTATTTTTAATCAATTTCAAGTCAAAAATCAAATTCACGAAGCCAAACTAAACGCCGAAATAGCCCAAGTACAAGTCGAACAGGAAGTTCAAGTGCAAACGCGACAGTTATTGAGTTTAAAAGCCAATATTCAAAATGCCTTAGCCCGAAAAGATATGCAAGAAGCGAGTATGCTCGCTAGTGAAGCCGCTTATTTTCAAGACGCATCCCGATTTGAAATTGGAAGAATCAATGTCAATGAACTCAATTTAAGCAAACAAAATTACTTTAACGCCCAAAGACTCCTGCTCAATGCAAAAAATGAAGTTATTGCCCTATGGATACAATTAATGATATTAAGTGATTCCATTAAGCCTTGAGATTTCTGATTTGGCTTACGATCTCTATACTTGGTCGTGCCTCAGAAATTCCATAAGATTTTCCAGCTAAAACTGCTTGATACGCTGCGGTATGAAGATTTTCGAGCCCTTCTGTGAAATCAAACAAAGCTCCGTCTATGGTCATCATCCGATACGTTCGCTTGCCTTCTTTTAGTCTATCTTCTGGCAAATCTTCTTGGTCAATACTTAAAAACCATGTGACATCAGCTCTTTCTAAGTGTAACATACCTGATGCTCGATTAAACTGATTTTGAGTAACCTCGAGGGATTTCATCTCCCCAAAAATCCAAGTCAACATATCAAAGAAATGTATGCCTATATTCGTAGCAATGCCACCCGATTTGACTTCGTCTCCTTTCCAACTATAGCGATACCAAGAACCTCGAGCTGTGATATAGCGTAAATCAATAAGATATGACTGCTTGTCACTTTTCTGGATTTTTTCTTTTAGTGCGACAATTTCAGGATGATGACGTAACTGAAGCATGGCATGGACTTTTTTATTAGCCTTGGCTTCTTCTATTTCAAGCGAGTTCAAATTCCAAGGATTCAAAACCAAAGGCTTCTCACATATCACCTCTGCTCCTATCCTCAAACCATAGCGAATATGAGCATCATGAAGATAATTTGGGGAGCAAATCGAAAGATAATCTATAGATAGCCCTTCGTTTATTTTCTGAGCGATAAATCTATCGAGCCTTTCGAATTCATTGAAATAAGCAGCATTCGGAAAATAAGAATCC
Source organism: Chitinophagales bacterium (assembly GCA_025455685.1). Taxonomy (GTDB): domain Bacteria; phylum Bacteroidota; class Bacteroidia; order Chitinophagales; family JADJOU01; genus JALOMB01. The sequence continues at coordinate 15,906 of JALOMB010000016.1, forward strand.
AAAATACCAATCCCATCATGCGGATCATAAACAGCCAAAAGATTATGTCCCAATGTTTTTATGGCATTCATATGACGAGGTGCTACATAACCTGAAGCACCAAATAGAATGAAGTTTTTCATGTTACAAATATAGACAAATTAGTCTAGGTATTGATAAAATTATATCTTTGAAAAAGGGAATGACCTTGTTTCATAATTCTATAGCCTATGATAGTATAAGCAGTTTTATTCATTAGTCCCCATGATTTTAAATATTTCCGGATTTCTTTTGGAAATCAATAAGGTCAAGCTCTGGTTCAAATGATATTGTTTATTATAATTTTTAATTCTATGAATGTATTGTTTATTTTCAAAAGTATAGGTAAATGTTGCGTATTTCGTTCTACTTCTACCGAATCCAACTTCGAAGCCGATGACCTTACCATACGTGGTCAATCCATAGGATTTTATCTCTTCCTCTAAAACTTCTTGTTGCTTGAAATAAATGAGCAACAAGATAAGCATACTAATCACCACCATAGGAAACACATATAGATTTCTTCTTGACCTATCTTCTAGTGAAATGTTTAACCACAACATTGGGAACAATCCAATGGATAGATTCATTATCACACATCCAATAATAAAATTATAGGATTTATATCCAAAGGATTTATATACTGCTAGATAATAGCCGAGAAAGATAAAAAGCAATGAAAGAAGTGAAACACATATTTTTTTGCCTTTTGATATTTTGATTACGCTCACTTATTCCATTATTTATGAATTATCAAAGAAAAAATTAATCATTCAAAAGAAATTCCGCTAATTTCTCTGCTTGAGCTCTCAGTTCATTGACTGCCGTTGATTCCCATAGTTCACCCTTTAAATTAGCGCCTAAAGTATATAAATTGTGATGTGGCTTTCCTTGTGAATTCAATATCTGAAACGTCTCTGTGTCTGCTCTAATGCCAAGTTTTAGTTTGTCTTGCATGAGAATTCCTTTAGTTAAACAATTTTTCAAAAAACTCTGATCCAAGTTTCTTAAATCTGTCTCTGGCCCAGTGCAGTTTATGACTCGTGATACCTCTACGACTTTGCCTTCCTGCGTTCTTTTATCAAAGTAATGCACTTCAATCAATCCATTTGATTCCATGATATCAACAATATGACCTGATTTAATATGAAGTCTCCTTTCAATTCTCAGTTGTTGCATTTTATCATGCGTGTGCAAGGGAATTCTATGTCTGGCTACACCCCATAAGTGTCTGAGTTTTTTCATAAACTTATCTCTATCTTTTTCAGAAAATGATTTCCATATTTTTTGAGTAAGCGGTCTCAAGGAATCAATAATCGGCTCAGCAGAAACTCCATATTCTCTAACCGATTTTATATGTTTATTGACGAGTTTCACGATTTCTAGCATACTCATATCCTCGTAGATTTCTTCTACTAATTTAGTATATTTCATGCCATTGTGTCGATGAGGCAAGATATTAAATCCATTGGGTGAAATAGAATATATCTCATTTTGAACATCATGCTCCAATAAGCCTAATACCGTATCTACCATAGTAAGTCCATTACCTATAATTAACACAGGCAAATCTGATTTGATGTCTTGCACAGAGGCTATCTTCCATGGATTTTGGAAATAATTAGGGCTTTGGAAAAATGCTTGATTTTTGATATTTGGATTTCTCGGAATTTGATTTCCTGTGGCTATGATACAATAATCTAGGGCGATATTGAGTTTATTGTCCAGCTTAATAGATACACCATCATCATTTACATCCAAATCTACTACCATATCGTTTATAATATTGATAGGTACATTTTTTGATTTTGCTACCTTCATAGTCTCTTCCCATATAGCACAGAGATAGGCTCCATAAATCTTTCTAGGCAAAAAAGAATTAGCAAGGAGGACTTTGTCTTTTCCTAAAAACGCTTTTTCTTGCATTACCCAATCTAAAAAATGATCAGGCTTGTCAGGATATGCGCTCATTTTTCCCGCAATGACATTTAATAAATGTTTCTCTGAATAGGGACTATAGGCTATTCCTTTATTCAAGGTTTCTTTTTCGTTTATCAGAATGATCTCATAAGGTTTGGTTAACTTATTAATAAGCTGGACAGCGGTCATGGTACCTGAAAAACCACTCCCAATTATACCAATTTTTTTCATTGTTTTACTGTTGAATTAATTACTAATACTTTAATTTATAAATTTAAAGACAAAGATATTAAAATATCACAAAGTGTTTTATTCTATGTTCAAAGGGGCCAAAAATTTTTAAAAGTTTATTTTAACGGAATTTTAAAAACTTTATGTGCTATTTTTTATTAACTAATGAATTAAATAATTTAAATTTGCCAAAAAATATACTTTCAAAATGTCGCACAAAAAACTCAATGAATGGTATGCTACCGCTATCTGTGGCAACGATATCACCTCATCCGTACTCTATGTATCCGCCCTAACTATAGCCGCTGCTGGCCAATACGCCTGGATTGCTTTGCTTATGGTTTCTGCGACCCTTTTTCTCTTTCGAAAAATTTATCATGAAGTAGTCGGTGCACTGCCTTTAAACGGTGGTGCTTATAACGTCTTGCTCAATTCATCTTCTAAGAGCAACGCCTCAGTCGCTGCTACCTTGACAATTTTGTCTTATATGGCTACTGCTGTCATCTCAGCCACAGAAGGCATGCATTACTTACATCATATTTTTCCAAGTATTCATGTAATTTGGGCAACCTTCTTTCTTTTGCTATTATTCTTGGGGCTAACCATATTAGGGATTTCTGAGAGTGCAATAGTCGCTTTGGTTATATTTGTAGTTCATTTGACTACGATGCTTTTATTGGTCGTCTTTTGTTTTGTATTTATTGCATCGCATGGCTTAGACAATCTCTCACTAAACTGGCAAACGCCCATAAAAGCTGATGGAATTCTTACCGCACTGTTCTATGGATTTAGTGCTGCAATGCTGGGGATTTCTGGTTTCGAGAGTTCCGCTAACTTCGTAGAAGAGCAGGAGCAAGGAGTATTTCCCAAAACGCTAAAAAATATGTGGATAGCCGTATCTATTTTAAACCCTTTGATGGCAGTTTTGGCGATTTGCATTATGCCGATGCACGAAGTCGAGACTTATCAGAATTCCTTTCTCTCTCATATGGGTGAGATTACGGGTGGGAAAACCTTAGCTTTCCTTATCTCGATAAATGCGGTTTTAGTGCTCAGTGGTGCCGTACTCACATCATTTGTTGGGGTAAATGGACTAATCAAACGAATGACACTAGATAGAATTTTGCCACAATTTTTTCTAAAAGCAAATAAGCGAGGTAGTACTTATAGAATATTGATATTATTCTTTGCTTTATGTGTCTCAGTTTTGTATGTGACTAATGGAGAGATTGGTCCCTTAGCTGGCGTCTATGCGATATCATTCTTGACAGTTATGGCGCTTTTTGCCATCGGTAATATACTGCTCAAGCTCAGACGAAAAAAACTTCCTCGCCCCGAGATTGCTGAGCCGACCTCAGTGCTTCTAGGGCTCATAGCAATAATCATAGCACTCTATGGTACCATCAAAGCAAATCCTAGCTATTTAGTGACTTTTCTGAATTATTTCATTCCATCTATCCTCGTCATCATGGCGATGCTAGCGAGAAAAGACATTTTGATGTTTCTGGCCAAAATGCTCAAATCTGTCAACGGGAAGTATCGCAAACATGCGATTATCCAACAACGCACTTTGGATAAAACCATTCAAAACTTCCTCAAACAAGAGTTTGTCTTCTTTTCCAAAGGAGATGATATTTCTTCGCTCAATAAAGTCATGATGTATCTTCATCAAAATGAAGTCACCAATAAAATTAAAATTGTCTCGATCTTGGAAGAAGATAATCAACCTACTGATCAGTTTATGAAGGACTTCGATGCACTTGATAGGGCATATCCAGAAGTAGATATGGAATACATTGTAGAGATAGGTCGCTTTACTCCTGAGAAAGTAGATGAACTCAGTAATCGATGGAAGATACCTAAGAATTTTATGTTTATCGCATCTCCAGGAGAGCGATTTAGTCATAGGGTTGAGGATTTAGGAGGCGTGAGGTTGATTATGTAAATGCTTTTATGATAATATTAAAAGATTTCAGGTAGATTTAGATGATTCATTTGCCTTTAATGCGGTATTTTCATTTCTAAAGTGAAATTTATTTTAGACATAGTGTCAATGCTTCGCGCAGCATGACGACTCAGGATTATAGAAAACTGGAGTGATTATTATAAATTTAGATTTGGAAAAAGTGATTTAAACTCTTCAAGAGACATATCTCCTTTAAACCCTTGATTATGCTCATGAATCATATCTTTATTCGCATATTCTGGCATACAGGTAGTAGGATAATATAATGAGTCTGTCTCATTTAACGAAACACATGCTAAGTTAGCTAAATTAAATCCACCAGCAGTTTTATCTCCTACTAGAGTTACATAAGGAATTTTGCTCAATAAAAAAACTAAACTTTCCGCACTGCTTCCCGTTTTTTCATTTACCAAAACATATATTTGACGAAGTTGATCATTAAACCCTTCAAATTTTAGCTCCCTATCCTCGAAGAATGGAATAAACTTATCTTTTTGGTTTTCAAAAGATTCTAAATAAGATTTTAAATGATTTATAGTAGATTCTTCCAAGCCAAATGACGTGATATTCTTGATAAAATTTATACGATTTTCATTAGTATTTAAGAAAAAAGGTGCATCAATTTTAATAACGCTATCTGAAGTAAATATATATGGTAATAAAAATGAAAAATGAGCATCTGAACCGCCTTTATTATTTCTAAGATCAAGAACTAAGATTTTGGATTTTTTAAACAATTCATCGAATAATACTAAATCAACCGCTACTTTTTTCATAAAACTTGATATTTTTAAGTAGAGAATTTCTTCATAAGATTTAAAATAACTATCGAAAGATTCCACCGAGTTCATAAGTTCTTTATCTTTGACATACAAATGAGGGTCATTGAATTTTTTTAGATATTGTTTGACTTCATCAATTGTGTTTAGACTTTCGTTTTCTAAATAAGTCTCACCTGATAAAAAACTAAAAGGGTAATTTCTTAAAAGAAAATTTGGTATCCAAGAATACATTTAGCAAAAAATTAGATACAAATATATAAAATAAAAATTAATGCTTCGCGCAGCAAGCAGGCTCGGATTTATAGACCGGACTTAAATACGGAATCCCCAAACCCAAACCCCTAAAAATCAACAACACCGCCATCAAAACCGTAACCCAAGTCGTAAAACTGCTAAACCATTTACCTAAACGCTCATGAAGCAGAGGTTTCACATATGATAAACCCAACAACGGAAAACTTGTCGAAAGCCCAAAGCCAAGCATATAAATAAAACCATCAATCCTATGAGGCAAATTTAATACCACGACCAAAGCTAAATAAAGAAATCCACAAGGTAAAAAGCCATTGCCTAATCCCCAAAGCATAGACTTCTTCCAACTAGAAGTCTTGATAGAAGATTTCATGAAAAAAGCACTTATCCAATGCAATAAAGTTGACATTTTTGCTAATTGAACATGAGTAAACCATACCGAAATAAATAAAAAAATGCCACTTAATAAACTAAGCAATTGCTGCGTGATAAAGAGACTTAGGGATTTGCCAAAAGCGAAAACCAATCCACCCAAAATCAAATAACCCATAGTGCGGAAAAAATGATACAAGACTTCATGCCACCAGCGCTGATGCAATTGATGTCTTGCCATGATTAGCGGGCCACACATACCAACACAGTGAAGACTTCCCCCTAATCCAAACAACAATCCAGAGATGAAGAATTCCATTATTGATAAGCTTGATGAAAAAACATTTTCCCTAAATGAAAATATCGAACCCGCACTAAATTCTTAGATTTCACGACTGAATCTCTAGGAATAATCAAGGTAGAATCTGAAAATCTTCCCATTTTTTGGACAAAGTCTTCGGATGAGGAAGCCATTGATATAAACTCTACTAACATAGAGTCTAAAGGCAAAATCGTCTTGGGAATATGCAAATAAATCAATGAATCATCATGAGATAGGAACTTAACATGATTTAAAGAATCATAAGCCTTACGAGCATTAATAATATGTTGAAATTGAAGTTCTTTTTCATAATAATTTTCATCGAGTAAATCATTGTCAAAAGTAGAAATCCATGTGACAAGAGAAATCAAGACGATAAGGAAGGTAGCGATAAAGATATAGATTTTCGTGCCCCAATTCATAAGCATTTGGTTTGAAGATTAAAAAGGACCTAAAAATTTTACTTTGATTTGCTGTGCGTCATAGCCTTCTGGAGAGAGCGTGACAAGGAGTTTGGTGATTCGATGTTGGACTTCATTTTCGGGCATATCGAGCCAAATCGTGAATTCATTTGACTTTTCGGGATATAGTATGAGGGGTTTGGCAGAGGCTTCATAGATATTTCCATGGTCTATATGTAGTTTAAAGGGAATTGTATCTGTGTTTTTATTGATAATTTGGAGGTGGTATAGATTTCCAATGATTTTATCATTTTTTTTGATATAGGTTTGGCCACGAACTTTATTGAGATAAGGGTCTATAGACTTACGAGTAGCGAGCAAGATACCAAAAATGGTAATTAACACCACCAAAAGCATCGTATAAGCTTTTGCGCGGGTATTCAGTGAGAACCCTTGTCTAGTCTCTATTTGATTTGTGGAGCGATAAGAGATAAGTTTAGTCGGAAATCCAACTTTGACCATGATTTCATCACAAGCATCGATACATGCCGTACAGCCAGTACATTCGAGCTGAGCCCCATGACGGATATCGATACCAATCGGGCATACTTCCACGCATTTATGACAATCGATACAGTCTCCACCGGTTCGCTCGTGATTCTTGCTAAATCGTTGTCTTTCTTCTCCTCTGACGTGATCATAAGAAACTTGCATGGTGTCTTTGTCGAGCATAACAGACTGAAGACGACCATAAGGACAAAAAGTAGTACAAACCAACTCTCTAAGATATGCAAATACAATATAAAACATAAAACTAAAGACCAAAAGTCCTAGTATCAGAAGTTTGTGCTCAGTAATCGGTTCTTTTATTAGTTTCATTAATTGCTTCACCCCTAAAATATAACTCAAAAAAACATGAGCAATGAGCAATGAGATAAGAAAATATAAAATATGTTTGGCTAATTTCTTAGTCCAGGTCTTACTCAGAGGAAGTTTATCCTGAATCTTCTGTTTTTGGGGACTTCCTTCGATGAGCCATTCTATAGGCCTATAGATGAACTCGAGAAAAAGGGTCTGAGGACATACCCAACCACAAAATAGCCTTCCATAAATTACCGTAAAGACTACTAATCCAATGATAGACGATACAAATAAAAACGCTAAGATATAAAAATCCTGTGGCCAGAAAACTTTGCCAAACAGATAAATCCTTGCATCTAGAACATTGACCTGGAAAAATGGTTTACCTTTGATCTCGATAAATGGAATTAAAAAAATCATAGCAATTAAAAAATAAGCTACGACACTTCTTAATTTATAAAAATAACCACTTGGCTTTAGCGCATAGACCCATTTTCGATTATCGTCTTTATCTACGGTCGATATTCGGTCTCTAAAGCTTTCGGGTTCCATCTTTACTTAGTTTGTGCTAAAGAATTAATAGAATCTTTGTCTGAGGATTGTGCTGACATAGTTTCAAGTGGCTTATCGATATAGATTGCTCCCTGTGGTGATTTTGGATTAGCCGGTGATTTGCCTTTCATACTGTGAATATAATTAACTACATCTAGGATTTGTTGGTCGTTGAGCTGCTCTTTCCATGAAGGCATACCTTTTTCTTTGATTCCGTATTTAATAGATTTGTAAATATCCAAAGCAGCGCCTCCATGAAGCCAATTGTCATCCACTAGGTTTGGCCCGGTTTGGCCACCCATATCAGCTACGTGGCAGCTAGCACAATTTGTGTTATAAACTTTTTTTCCATTATCTAAATTTAAAGAAGCAAAAGCTATCGTTGCCTCATCAATTTTAACTGCATTATCTTTGAGATAAGCTCTTTTTTTCAATTCGCCTTCGACTACTTCTTGCTCGTATTCTTCGTATTGATTTGGGGCTAATGAAAAGGTCTCAAACCGCCACCAATAAATCAAAGCAAAAATTATCGTAGAAAAAAAGAAAAACTGAAACCAGCCTGGAATACCATTGTCCAATTCTCTAATACCATCGTAATTATGACCGGTATCTATTTTGTCTGCTTCTTCATCAGATAAATGAAGATTATTGGTTCTTCGCCAATATTTTTTGAAATTCGTAATCCATTCTTTAATTCCTGGGGAAGTTTCATAATTCTCGTATGCTTGATGTAAATTAATGCTTTTTTCTTTTTTATAGAGCAATTTGAATTTCAAATAATCGATCCAAGTCTCAAAAGTCCAAATGAGCAATGCTACAAAAACAAAAGCTAACAAGATGAGCATTATTATCTCCAAACTGATTTTCATAAATTATAGTATTATTTAGTTTTACAAATCATTATTTTCTTTCTCCAAAGGCATCTCAGACAAATATTCTAAATCTCTAGGATTCATTTTCCATACCAAAAATATCACAAAAAGTATGACTATAAAGAAAATCAATAAGGAAAATGTTCCCAAATTGGACACGTTTTCTATTTTTGAGACATAGGTGGAGAGTTTCATATAAGTCTATTTTGCATTGATATCTGTACCCAAACGTTGTAAATAGGCAATTAATGCTATAATTTCTTTATTAGGATTAGCCTTGATGTCTTGTTCTTTTAGTTCCATAGCTATTTTCTGGGCTTGGGCTTTTAGCTCGTCATTTGCTTTGGATTCATAGCCTTTTTCGTAAGGAACCCCAATATTTCTCATGGCATGGATTTTAGATTGGGTACTTAGGATATCCAAGTCTTTTTCAAAAAGCATCGGATAAGCAGGCATTATTGAGTTTTCAGCAATGGAAGCTGGATCGTACATGTGATTATAATGCCAAGCATGATTATATTTTCCTCCTATCCTTGCTAAATCAGGCCCAGTTCTTTTGCTACCAAAAAGAAATGGATGGTCATTTACCGATTCCCCTGCTTTACTGTATTCACCATATCTCAAGACTTCATATCTAAATGGTCGAATCATTTGTGAATGACAGTTGTTGCAACCTTCTCGAATATAAATATCTCTACCATGAAGTTCAAGCGGGGTGTAAGGTTTTACAGATGCTATTGTTGGAACATTAGAAGACACTAGAAAAGCAGGTAAGAACTCGACAATCCCTCCAATTGAAATAACAATAAACGCTGCAATAGTTAAAACTATTGGTTTTCTTTCGAAATAAGTATGCCAATGTGCAACTCCTGGTTTTTGGGTTTCTTGAAGTGGTGCTGCTTCGTATGATTCTTCTTGAACAAATTTACCTGATCGAGCAGTTTTAAAGAGATTATAGGCTAGCAAACACATACCTACCAAATACAAAGTTCCTCCTATAGAACGCAAAATATAAAAAGGAATCATGGTTTGCATGATTTCCAAGAATGAGTATTCAATTTGGCCTTCAGGGGTGAGTGACTTCATCATAAAATAAGTCTTGAAGGCAGACAGATACATTGGAATAGCATATAAGATAATACCAAAAGTACCTATCCAGAAATGCGTCGAGGCTAATTTCTCAGAATATAGTTTGGTATTATAGAGCTTAGGTATAAGCCAATATAACATCGCAAAAGTAAGAAACCCATTCCAGCCTAGTGCGCCGATATGCACATGGGCTATTGTCCAATCGGAATAGTGAGATATAGCATTTACATTCTTGAGACTTAGCACAGGACCTTCGAAAGTAGCCATTCCATAGCAGGTAACTCCGACGACCAAGAATTTTAATAAAGGGTCTTCTTTTACCTTGTCCCATGCGCCTCTAAGGGTGAAAAGTCCATTAAACATGCCACCCCAACTAGGAATGATCAACATAATAGAGAAAATTGTACCAAGTGTCTGAGCCCACTCAGGAAGTGCCGTATAAAGCAAATGATGCGGTCCAGCCCAAATATAAATAAAAATCAATGTCCAAAAATGCAAAATACTCAAGCGATAAGAATAAATAGGACGATTAGCTATTTTAGGCAGGAAATAATACATCAAACCTAAAAATGGCGTCGTTAAAAAGAATGCAACGGCATTATGCCCATACCACCACTGCACTAAGGCATCTTGTACTCCTGAATATAACGAATAGCTATGCAACCATCCATAAGGAATAGCAAAGCTATTGACTACATGAAGTAAGGCAACTGTAATCCATGAAGCTAAATAAAACCAAATAGCTACATAGAGATATTTTTCTCTTCTTTTTATCATCGTCATGATCATGTTAATACCGAAGATCACCCAAACAACGGTAATCAAAATATCAATAGGCCATTCGAGTTCCGCGTATTCCTTGGAGGTATTATAACCTAGAGGCAAAGTAATAGCGGCTAATACGATGATAAGCTGCCAACCCCAAAAATGAATTTTTCCTAAAACATTACTCCACATCTCTACTTTGAGCAATCGAGGTAACGAATAATATACTGCCGTGAAAATTGCATTGCCCACAAAAGCAAATATAACGGCATTAGTATGCAAAGGTCTAATTCTGCCAAAGGTAAAGAAATCTGTATATTCAGATAGATTTAACCACGGCACGTAGAGCTGAATAGCGATGATAACACCTACCAGCATTCCTACGAAGCCCCAAATGACCGTAGCTAGAGCAAAATTTTTGACTAATGTGTTGTTTAAAGCATATTTTTCTAAATGCATATTTGGGAATTTAAATTAAAGTTTTGGTTGAGACAAAGGCTTATCATCAAATATTTTGTGCTGCGCTTGATAAAAATCATCATATTGATCATTTGACACACTCCATAAATAGAATCCAAGAAATAAAAAAGAAACTAATGCGCTGATAATTAATAAAATAAATAAAACCTCCATAATTATTTTTACGATGCAAAGTTACTGTAAAAAAATCTTATTTTTATAACTTAATTTGTTTAAAATTGATTTTTTTTAGAATTTAATGCTATTTATATTTATTCCAAACAATAGATGATAGCATATATATTAATTATCCATGATAATCTTGAGATCAATAATTTGATTTACCTCAATAGATTCTATTTTTCTGATGCCAGCTTTGATAGGTAGTAAGTAAGTCTGAGACTTAGTATCAAACCAAATCGAAGTTTTCCAACTTGTGCTTTTAATATAAGCTGTAACTTTTAATCTTCCCCATCCTTGCTCGTCTTGTTTGCAGATACTTCTAATAGAAAGCGCGTCTTCTCTAGGAAGTTTTACCAAAAACCATCCCCCTGTAGCAGTATGTATGAAGACCTCAGCAGAAAATTCATAAATCATAACAAAATACTTTTAATAACCTGCAACTTATGAAACTAAATCACTAGGAAATTGCAAAACATTCTTGATTTAGTCAAGCATTTTTCGCTCGACATAAAAAGTACCAAAAGGCAAGATGGAAGCTACCAAAGCTATAAGCACATCTTTAGACGTCCAAGATGCTTTATCTTTGATTAGAAATACGCCAATGACATAATATATAAATAAAACGCCGTGTATCATCCCAACAAATTTATTGGGCATCGGCATTTCTGCTACATATTTAAGCGGCATGGTGATAAACAAAATAACCAAAAAAGAAATTCCTTCTACAATGGCGAGTTTTTTGAAAAAAGTAAGATTCATTATTAGTTTGATTTAAGATACAAAGATACAGAATTATTTAAGGTCAAACAGCTCATTTTGAAGAAAATTTAGAGAAAATTTAGAGAAATTCAACAATTTTAAAGCCTAAGTAAATCCAAACCCATTAATTTTGTGCTAAATTTTTTTTGTGTTTCGAATTTTTGCTGTATTATTATATTGTCTTTATGCCATTCATTCCTTGAATGCACAAGGGATAGAGGTACAGATTAGCGGTCGAAAATTAGACCAAGGAGATTATTTTGAAGTGAGATATTCTATAAGTGGGGATATCAGGAATGCGGGATTCAGTGTTAATTCAATCCCAAAAATGCAACTCGTTCAAGGACCCATGCAAGCTATTTCCTCAAGTTCAGTATTGACTTCAAATGGTATGGTTCATAAGAAATCTACCTCAATATCTTATGTGTTTCAAGCAAGAGAAACCGGTGTAGTAAATTTCCCTGGCTTCAAAGCGAGACTTTTGGATGATAAAGTAATTGAGGCACCTGGATTTCAAATAGAAATAGCTCCGCTTACTGCCGCTAAGAAAAAACAGAAAGATATCGAAGAGCAACAAAGACAACAGGCGGCCCAGCAAGCTTTCGATCCGTTTTCAGACCCATTCTTCAATCAATTCTTTGGAAATCGAGGACGAAATCAACAACCCAACCAAGCTCAATCCCAACCTCAACCTAATCTACCTAAAGTTGATAAAGATGGAAAAGTTGATTTGAGCAAAGATATTTTTGCAAGAATACATTTGAGTAAGCCACAAGTCTATGTCGGTGAAGAAATTTTAGCAACCATTAAAATTTACACCAGTGTCCAAGCTATGAACTTTGAAGCGAGCAAAGTGCCAAACTTCAAAAGTTTCTGGACAAAAGAGCTCAAAATGCCTGAAAAACCAATAATCAATAGAGAAATCATCAATGGAAAAGAATTCGTCAGTATAGAAGTGCAAAAAATCAAACTTATTCCTTTGGAAGCTGGTAAATTATCAATTACACCCCTAAATCTCAAAACCACAGCCGTAGTGCCTATGGTTCAGAAAGCCCCTCAAAACCAAAGACAGCCTAGAAATCTTTTTGAGGAAATTGAAATGCTGATGCAACAGAGTATGGGTGGCTTCAATATGGTAGAATACAAACAAATTCCTTATAGTTTTTCTACTGGATCAGCAAGTATTGATGTGATGGCTTTGCCAGATCATCCTTCCAAAACCAATGCAGTAGGAAAATTTACCGCTAAATCTTATACAGATAAACAACATCTAGAAACGGGGAAATCTGTAAATTTTACTTTTGAAATCGAAGGTAAAGGAAATTTATCCTTAATACAAGCTCCTAAGATAGAATTTTCTGATAAGTTTGAGAGCTTTGAACCTAAAATAGACGAGATATACCTAAACGAAGCAAATTTCGAAGGAAGAAAAATATTTACCTTTACTTTAATACCATTATCTGCTGGAGATTATAAATTACCTAATATAAACTTTTCTTATTTTGACTTAGAAAGCAGGACTTATGTAACTATTCCTACAGGCGAAATCGATTTGAAGGTTACAGGTCCAGATATTGAAGCAAGTGAATTGGATACCAAAGACTTCAAGCTTCAGGCTAGAAAGCTACATGGCTATATCCCTATATCCACTTCTAGAAATCTTCCAGAACCTTTGTTTTATGGAAGTTTAATCGGGCTTTTGGCCCTTGGATTGATTGTGCGAAATGGTCAAGGGTTAACTGAGCTGCTAGCCAAGGATCCTGATGAAAAAAGAAGACAGATCGCCTTAAAAAATCTCAAAAAGGCAAATCATTTGCTCAAAGAAGAAAAATCAAAA